>NZ_JAJDMJ010000149.1:0-697 GCF_020593585.1 Blautia sp. DFI.6.71 | reverse complement strand
CTGTTTCTTTTTATTTTACCCTGATTCTTCTTCCCCAGGATACCCAGTCTCCGTAAGCTTTCCTTCCGTTAGTTTTGGCCCATGGGCGGACTCTCAGAGTATAGGTTCCGGGCTTCACGCCTGTAATCCTTGTATAGGTTGTCCGATTGTTCCGTTTATATACGGTGGTTCCGCCTGTAGATCTCAGTTCCATATCTGCTCTTGCAAATCCTTTTGGTACGCCAACTGTTACAGCCACAGCTCCTTTACCTGTTTTTACAGTTTTAATCTTCACCCTCTCTGTGGGAATTCCGTTCTTTACTACTACTTTTACTGGATAACTCCATGCCCCAAACCTTTTCCCAGACACTTTTCCATCATAATAATCCCTGTTGTACGCATGGATTCCCAGATAATACGTCCCGTTTTTTACATTTGTAAAGGTGATGGTCTTTGCATCCTGATTCTTCGCCACCTTCACATAATTCTCAGGTTTGTCACCCCAGCTTTTCTTTGTCAGAACCGCATCGAAACCTTCGCTGTTTGCGCAGTCATAAGCCACTGCCTTAATAGTTGACCCCTGTACTTTCACATCTTTTATCGTTGCTCCTTCCGGATAAGGCGGTGCAATATGAGGACAATTCTGGGAAATTATATAAGATAATTCTATTCCTCCTGTGATGGAAACCTTAAAAATATCAGTAGCTACCTGTTCTTC
>NZ_JAJDMJ010000148.1:0-734 GCF_020593585.1 Blautia sp. DFI.6.71 | reverse complement strand
TTCGTTTATTTCCATGTCCAGAAGAAAACGGGGAAACATCATATAAGATGGCAGGCTTGTGTCTGCTGTCAGAAAGTCCGTCATGTGTTCACCTCCAATCACAATGGTTTATTCTCCAAGAAAATCCCAGTCTATATCACGATCCGGCTGTTCTTTTTCAGGAGCTGGAAAGGGCATCCTGATGGGGGATTCCCTTTCCAACATGCCTGCAGTCAGCCCGGACAGAAAAATCGGCAATGACTGTTTCAGGCTGTGTTCTACTGCTTCTACAATCTGTTTCACAAAAAGTTCTTCCCGTTCCCTTGTTTCCAGATAGGGATCAGCCTGAGTGCGGTAGTAGCGGTCAAAATAATCGACCAGTGCAAGGGAGATTACCTGGCTGTAAGATTTAAAATTCTGTCTGTCCATCGTCTGTAAATATTCCCAGGCTCTCCGCTGCTGGTCTTTGTCCAGATTAAATCGCAGGTTTGTGTTGCGGATATGGTTCTGCATGGCTTATCCCCTCCTTTTCAGGCTCATATAAGCCAGAGATTCATAACCTTTGGCAGTGGCACAGATATCATCAAGGATGGTAACTCGTGATTTGTCATACGCTCCAAAGTTACGGATCAGGCATCCACCGCCTCCGACCACATACAGGCGCATCAGGCCAGGATTGTATTCATATTTGCGGAGCGTGGCAAAAATATCTGTGACATACTGTCTGGCAACAGCAGTAATACAATCCAGATAAG
>NZ_JAJDMJ010000147.1:0-752 GCF_020593585.1 Blautia sp. DFI.6.71 | reverse complement strand
CTTCCCGAGCGTGAAAGGATTTGCCCGGACAGTTTGCTTCATGGAGCAGTTTTTTCCGCACCATCAGAGCGGCAAACATGAGTGCTTTTATAAGTTTAGAGAATTGAGAAAAGCTCATTTCCTATAGTTAACAGGACATGCCTTTGATATGAAAAAAAATACTACGAACTACGATTTTACCAAGAAAGATGTAAGAGACAAGTGAACAGTGATAGTGGGGACATTTTTTTTTTTTTTTAAGTAAATGGCAGTTTCTAGGGAATGATGATGGCAAGTTCCAGAGAGGCAGCGTAAAAGGATGAGGCTACTGGGAAGAAGAAAGAGGAAAAGTGCAAGATGAATAGCCAGTGCAATATATATACATGTATACTTAACAGATATGGAATGGTTGGCGAAGTAAATTTTTGGCGACGCGGTATGCGGAGTTGTAAGATGTACTACGATCGTATAGTGTACTGCGGCAAAATGTTAGTGCAGGAAAGCGGGAAGGAAAAAGAAGCAACTAAACGAGGGTGTAGAAAAAGACGAAGAGGAAAGGATTAACCGTAGAAGAGAGGGAAATGGAGGGAAGAGAACAAAACCGGAGTGTTTTTTTTTTTTTTGTAGGAATATCGGAGGAGAATATTGTTTGTACATATCAAGTAGTAGCAACCCAATGAGCATAATGGAGTGCTTAACTCTTCAGAAGAAGAGTGCAGCTGGATAGTGCGAATTTTTCTGAATCGAATGGTAGGTTAGTTATGGGATTTAGC
>NZ_JAJDMJ010000146.1:0-797 GCF_020593585.1 Blautia sp. DFI.6.71 | reverse complement strand
TTGTTAGGGCAAAGCCCTGTTTGCCATTGTGGAGTTTTTCGCTGATCCGAAAAACGGAGCTTTGGAAAACAAATAAACCACCTGCTATGCAGGTGAGTCAGCATTGCTTCAGCTTACAGAAAAAAACCTCCGGTGGTATAATTAATGTAGGTTCGCCAACCGCACTAATATACACAGGAGGTATCCATATGGATAATAATAGTTTATCACATACAAAGTGGAATTGTAAGTATCATATTGTTTTTGCACCAAAATATAGAAGAAAAGTAGCATATGGAAAAATTAAACAGGATATAGCAGATATTTTGAGTATGTTATGCAAAAGAAAAGGTGTAAAAATTGTTGAAGCAGAGATATGTCCAGATCATGTACACATGTTAGTAGAAATTCCGCCAAGCATAAGTGTATCGTATTTTGTAGGGTACTTAAAAGGAAAGAGTACATTAATGATATTCGAAAGACATGCAAATCTGAAGTACAAATATGGAAACAGACATTTCTGGTGTCGCGGATATTATGTAGATACGGTAGGGAAAAATGCAAAGAAAATACAGGAATATATAGCAAATCAGTTACAGGATGATCTGGAATATGATCAAATGACACTGAAAGAGTATATTGACCCGTTTACGGGTGAGCCAGTAAAACGTAACAAATAAAGATAAGCCCGAAAGGGCTTTGTAGGTAAATGATGTTGCGCTTGGCGAACCTATTTCGATGAGTCTTTAGACTCCAGTGCCGGTAATAGACCCTTATAGGGTCAAAGCAAACCACCGGCTAAGCCGGTGGTCGTGATT
>NZ_JAJDMJ010000145.1:0-816 GCF_020593585.1 Blautia sp. DFI.6.71 | reverse complement strand
CTGGTACCCCGCTTGCACCGGGCTTTCCATTCCCGGCTTCCGCTTTCCTTACGTGTCCCCACAGTTCTGTCATACCGCAGTACAGGAATCTCCACCTGTTGTCCATCGGCTACGACTCTCGTCCTCGCCTTAGGCCCCGACTTACCCAGAGCAGATCAGCTTTACTCTGGAAACCTTGGATATTCGGCCATAAGGATTCCCACCTTATTCTCGCTACTCATTCCGGCATTCTCTCTTCCATGCAGTCCACAGCTCCTTACGGTACTGCTTCGTTCCGCATGCAATGCTCCTCTACCAACCTTTCGGTTCCTTAGTTTCGGTGGCGCGTTTCAGCCCCGGACATTTTCGGCGCAGGACCTCTCGACCAGTGAGCTATTACGCACTCTTTGAATGGATGGCTGCTTCTGAGCCAACATCCTGGTTGTCTTCGAAATCCCACATCCTTTTCCACTTAACGCGCACTTGGGGACCTTAACTGAAGGTCTGGGCTCTTTCCCTTTTGACCGCCCAACTTATCTCGTGCAGTCTGACTCCCGATAATCGATTACGCGGCATTCGGAGTTTGATATTCTTCGGTAGGCTTTGACGCCCCCTAGGAAATTCAGTGCTCTACCTCCGCAAATCTGTATCGAGGCTAGCCCTAAAGCTATTTCGAGGAGAACCAGCTATCTCCGGGTTCGATTGGAATTTCTCCCCTATCCACACCTCATCCCCACCCTTTTCAACGGATGTGGGTTCGGTCCTCCACTACCTCTTACGGCAGCTTCAACCTGGACATGGATAGATCACCCGGTTTCGGGTCTACTCCTACTGACT
>NZ_JAJDMJ010000143.1:0-869 GCF_020593585.1 Blautia sp. DFI.6.71 | reverse complement strand
TTTTCTTTCTTTTCCTCCGGGTACTTAGATGTTTCAGTTCCCCGGGTTCCCTTCCTACAGTTATGTATTGGCTGTAGGATACATGAGGTTTGCTCATGTGGGTTTCCCCATTCAGACATCTCCGGATCAATGGATATTTGCTCCTCCCCGAAGCTTATCGCAGCTTATCACGTCTTTCATCGGCTCTTAGTGCCAAGGCATCCGCCCTGTGCCCTTATTGCTTGACCTTTCGCTTCATCACCCTAGCGTAGGTGATGCGGTCGTTTGATTCTCATTGTTTTTGATAACTTTGTTATCGATGTCTTCCTATCTTGCGTTTTATGAGATACTCTCATATCTCTTAACGTTTTGTATCAAGGATATTTGATTAACTTTAATCAAATTTCATGTATGCAGTTTTCAAGGTACATATTGACTGATGCTTTATCAGTCATTAGAAACATCAAATATTCCGTCTTCTGGACTTCTTATTTAAGATCTCTAATCACTGGTAAAACCAGCATATCTTAACAGCTCTTCCCGGCTGATACGGGTTAGCACCGGACTTTACGATTCGTATCTGGCTCCATCCTGTTTCCGACAGGACTCACTTTCCAATGCCTGTTTTATCTTCATCAGGCTTCCAGCCTGTTGTTTTCTTTTGATCTGGCGCCCACCTGCTCTCCCACACCGTCTCCAGTGCAGTACCATCGGCCGATTGGGTCTTAACCGTCGTGTTCGGGATGGGAACGGGTGTGTCCCCCAACCGCATCGGCACCAGAAATGTTTCAGCTTGATAGCTAAACAGTAAAACACATCTTCGATTTTCTACTTCTTCCTTAGAAAGGAGGTGATCCAGCCGCACCTTCCGATACGGCTACCTTGTTACG
>NZ_JAJDMJ010000142.1:0-903 GCF_020593585.1 Blautia sp. DFI.6.71 | reverse complement strand
ACCTTGCTACGAAAATAAAACTCGTAGCCAAAAACTGAACCTTGACAACAAATGTTTTCAACAATTATGAAAGCATCACTATAAAGCAGTCACAGTATTGGCTGCCTGTAGTGAGAGATTGATCGTATTTAAGAAAGGCTAGCTTTGAGCTTCCACATGATAACCATGTTTTTCCAATTCCCGTATATAACGAGAAAGCTGTTTTTGTTCACAGTGCTTACGTCTTGTTTCAAAACAGGATTCGTCAAATAGAGTTCCTTGTTTTAACATTGTGTAGATGATGACAAGAAGTTTTCGGGCAAGTGCGACAATCGCTTTTTTGGCTCCTTTTTTCTGTTTGATTCTCCAGTACCATGCCGAAAGATAAGTGTTGCGTTTCCCTGCAATCACCCAGGCAATTTCGCAGAGCATACTTTTTATGTAAGGATTGCCTTTTGTGACAGAGGTGCTTTTTCGTTTTCCAGCACTTTCGTTATTACCTGGGCACAAACCGGCCCATGAGCAGATGTGTTCCGCAGTTTTAAACGGCTTCATATCAATACCGATTTCAGCAATAATTGCACAGGAAGCAGTTGTGCTTATTCCATAGATGCTATTCAACTGCTCAACCTGCAGGGCAAATGGAGCCATATCTTCCTCGAGACTCGTTTCAATTTCAGCAAGATGTTTCTTTAAAGAATCATAATGAGTCATGAGAATCCTTAAAAATGCCTTTTGGTGTTCTGACAGTGTTCCGTTCACGGACATGAGAATTTCATCAATACGGTTTCTGGTCTTGGTTTTGAGACAAGAATCTAAAGCAGTTTTATCAATCTGCCCATGTTCAATTAAATGCAGAATGATGTTTCTACCCGAAGCGCCAAAAATATCAGAAATAAAGGATGATAGACGGAAGCCGGAACT
>NZ_JAJDMJ010000141.1:0-949 GCF_020593585.1 Blautia sp. DFI.6.71 | reverse complement strand
GCTGTCGAATATATCTTTGTACTTACAGTATTGCCATGTAGGAAAATTATATACATCATTTTCGATTTTTTTGCATGACAAGTAAGGCATCATGATCATTGCCTTTTGTGGGCTCTGCCCACACCCGACCTCTGGAATAGGATCGGAAATTTCTGGCAATAATATAAATGCCGAAGGAATAGACAGAGAGCAGGAATGAGGGGCTTAAAAGAGCTTCCCCATTCCTGCTTTTCTTTTCTCTTACAGATAAGCAGTGAGCCGTTCTCCGTAAAGGACTATCAGCTGATTCAATACCTGATCCCAGTTCCGGTATCTCTGCGTCCACTTTTTGACTACGTTCTCGCTGGCAAGATACAGCATCTTTTCCAATGCAGGATCGCTTGGGAATACGCTTTTCGTTTTCGTGACTTTCCGATACTGGCGGTTCAATCCTTCTATGATATTTGTCGTGTACATAATGCGTCTGATATCATTAGAAAACTGGAAAAAGGAACTTACATCTTCCCAATTATTTTCCCAGTTACTGATCGCGTACGGATATTTCTTCCCCCATTTTTCTTTCATGTTCTCCAGCTCTGTTAAAGCGGCTGTTTCGTTCGGAGCATTGTACACTTCTTTGAAATCCGAGGAAAACTTTTTCAGATCATTATAATTTACATATTTGAAAGAATTGCGTAGCATATGGATCACACATCTCTGGATCTCTGCCTGCGGATAAACTGCCTGAATAGCTTCTTTAAAACCCGGAAGACCATCCACACAGAAGAAAAGGACATCTTTTACTCCGCGGTTCTTAAGATCATTAAGCATCCCAAGCCAGAACTTGCTGGTTTCATTTGCGCCTGCTGTGATGCTGAGGATATCTTTGTATCCCTCCACTGTAACGCCAGGAACTACATACGCAGCACGACTCAGGATTCTGCCATCCTCACGTACTTTATAATGAATA
>NZ_JAJDMJ010000140.1:0-997 GCF_020593585.1 Blautia sp. DFI.6.71 | reverse complement strand
ATCCGGTTAGTAACAATACTTTACAGTACTGAAAAAATTTGCTATACTCCATCAAAAACGGTATTGGAGGACGCAGATATGCCACGCTACATTGTCACGCTGACAAACGATGAAATACAGGAGCTGAAAGCAATAATACAAAAAGGCGGAAAGGGCTACCGCATAAAGCATGCACAGATACTGCTAAAGTTGGACCAAAAGCCTGAAAACAAGGCATGGACATATGACCGCATCAAAGATGCGTATGGAGCCGCCCGTTCCACCATTGCAGGTATTGCGCAACGGTTTGTCATGGGAGGGATGGAGGCAGCCCTTGGGCGGAAGGTACAAGAAAACCGCCGTCGCAAGGTGACGGGCGATGTGGAGGCCCGGATATGTGCCATAGCCTGTTCGGAACCGCCGGAAGGAGCCTCACGCTGGACTATGCAGGCAATCGCGGATGAACTGATCCGCCTGGAAGTGGTCGATTACATTACGGACAGTACCGTCTGCGAGGTTATGAAAAAAATGAAATCAAGCCGTGGCTCGTAAAGGAATGGTGCATTCCGGAAGCAGACGCCGAGTTCGTAGCGAAGATGGAGGACGTGCTGGAGGTATATCAGCGCCCGTATGACCCTCTCCGTCCTGTCGTTTGCATAGATGAAACGAACAAACAGCTCATAAAGAAAACACGTATTCCCTGTGAACCAGGCCAGCCTGAAAAAGTAGATTCCGTGTATGTCCGCAACGGTGTTGCAGATGTCTTCATGATTTCTGAACCCCTGGCAGGCAGGAGGGAAACGGTTGTAACACAGACCCGCACAGCATTGGATTTTGCAGAAATTCTCCGGTATACTTCCGACACCCTGTACCCACGGACGGAAAAAATAGTTCTTGTTACCGACAATCTAAATACCCATTCTCCAGCTTCATTATATAAGGCTTTCCCACCGGAAGAAGCACGCAGGCTTGCAGAACGCTTTGAATGGCATTACACGCCAAAACATGGTAGCTGGCT
>NZ_JAJDMJ010000014.1:0-82855 GCF_020593585.1 Blautia sp. DFI.6.71 | reverse complement strand
TATCAGCTTACCAAAGCTTACAGAATTTCTTCCGCTCGCTAGGGGAAATCAGCTATGCTGATTTCACAGCTCGCACCAGTATTATATCATACCACTCACTTCAGCCTCCCGGCTCCAAAGCTACCTTCAGCGCTTCTGTTCCCGGGAAACCTTCCAGCTTATAAGTTTCCCTCTCTGTGGGACATTACCGCCTACTCCTCTTTTTCACAGCCTTTTTCTGGATTCTACTATAATGAAAAAAGGCTTTCTTGTCAAGAATGTTTCTCCGGATTTCACAAATTTATCAGGAGTTACTGTTCACTCCGTGCCCAGTAACACGCTTCGCGATGCACAGAATTTATGCTATTCGCATAAATTCGCGCGGTATGTCTCGGGATTTTGGCATTCTCATGCCAAAACACCTCGCGGGATAGTGACGTGTGAACAGTAACTATCAGGAATCACTGCCGATCAGGACTTTCTTTCCCTCAAAGGCAAATCCGTAATGTCGGATTCTGTCTGAGGAAATTCCTGCCATCTCCAGTTCTGTGTCATACTTTTTCTCCCTGATCTGCCGCAAAGCATTCTCTGCCGTTTGTTCCAGATTCTTCTCTTTTGCCGGATTATGCACTTTAAACTCCATGATAATTCCATCCAGATTCTCCACCAGAGGCTCCATCATCACATCATATCTGCCCAAGCCACTTTCTTTATTGGAAGTAATTTTATATTTATCTGCCAGATCTACAATCAGCCCCAGCACAAATCCATGATAAAATCGTTCCGGTTCCAAATGCTCTGAAGGCTTTCTCCCCACATCGAAACTGCTGAATGTCTGTAAGGCCACCTGATTCATATACTGGTTCATGTAATCAAGATCTCCCAGAAGCAACGCCTGTTTGAAATTCTCATAGGAACTGCTTTCTTCCGGAAACCAGCTCTCCACCATATCTTCAAACATCAGCAGCACTTCATAATTAGTGATCTTAAGTCCATATAAATAACATCCGCCTCTTCTGTCCGGGATTTTTTTCTCCACTTTCAGATATCCGCTGGCAAGCAAAAGACTCCAGATTGCACCTTTTTTTCGCTGAAGCTGTTCAAAAACGATCTGCTCATCCATTTTGAACATCACTGTCTTTCCTTTCAGCAAATCCTCAAAATCCATCTTCAACTGTGGAGAGCCCTCTCGTATCAGTTTGGAAACCAGACTGTTTTCACTGGTTGCCGCCCAGTAAGTATTAAATTCACCAGTATCCAGAAACTTAATGATCGACCATGGATTATAAATATCTGTATGCCTGCCAAACGTGAACCCATCATACCACTGCTTCACTTCATCCTTCTTGTCTGCCTTTCCCATCTGCTCCAGAGTCTGAAACACTTCCTGCTCTGTAAATCCAAAAGAAGAAGCATATTTCTCAGATGTGGTGGTCACAACCTCCAGATTATTCAGATCCGAAAAAATGGATTCTTTGCTCACTCTGGTGATTCCTGTCATCAGCCCTCGCTCCAGATAAGGGTTTGTCTTAAATGTACAGTTAAACAGACTTCTGATAAAAGTGGTAAGTTCTTCCCAGTATCCATACACGTATGCTTCCTGCAAAGGAGTATCATATTCGTCCAGCAGAATAATGGCTTTTTTTCCATAATACCGGTACATACAGATGGCAAGTCTGTGAAGTGCCATCGCTGCTACCGCATCTGACATATCTGGTCTGACATATGCAAAATACTCCCTTTCCTGCTCATTCAGCACATCGCTTTGTAAAAGGAAATAATATTTTGCATAAAGGTCAAGAAGCACCTGAATGATTCCATCTCTTGCAGTCACATAATTCTCAGCTTTTATCCCCGCAAAACTGACAAAAATCACAGGAAACGTTCCCTGTAAATCCTGATATTTCTCTTCCTTCCAGATATCCAGTTTCTCAAACAGCTTTCCGGAATCTACATGCTGATTGGAGAAAAAATAATCCACCATACTCAGATTTAACGTCTTTCCAAAACGTCTCGGGCGCGTGACCAGTGTTACATCATCCTGATTCTCCCACCATTCTTTGATAAAAGACGTCTTATCCACATAAAACACACCACTTCTGATCAGCTTACCAAAATCCTGCATTCCAATGGAAATTGTTGAATTCATGGATACTTCCGCCTCCTTTCTGGTGTCATACGTATATTTTTCCCGCATTGTCGAACAAAATTTTATCAATAATATCCTTTGCATTATTTACGGAAAGATATCCGTCCTCTATTTTTTCTCTCAGAACACTACACAGTGAAAAACGGAATGCAAGAAGGGAGCCATAACTTTCCTCTACTGTCCACGTATCACATCCCCAGCAGATTTTATCAATCTGGGACATCTCGATCAACTGATGCATTACACGTTTTGATGCGGTGTAGGATAAGATTGGAAGCCATGTCAGATCCGGATATAGATTCGGATATCCGTCTACTATGGAAAAAAGATCATCCACCCATGGAAAGCCACAATGCAGTAGCACAAATTTCGTTTCCGGATTATTTTTTATCACATTGTTCAACTGCAGTATATTCGTATCTATAACTTGCCCCATTCCTGTGTGACATTGTAATGGAAGTGACACTTCCGCCGCAATTTCACATATTTTCCAGAACAAATAGTCCTGAAAACATCTGATATCTTCCTGGGTTATATCCGACTCTTTTAAACGGAATA
Organism: Blautia sp. DFI.6.71; assembly: GCF_020593585.1. Classification (NCBI taxonomy): domain Bacteria; kingdom Bacillati; phylum Bacillota; class Clostridia; order Lachnospirales; family Lachnospiraceae; genus Blautia; species Blautia sp. DFI.6.71. Next base: position 80,169 of record NZ_JAJDMJ010000014.1, on the reverse strand, counting down.
CCCTTTCAGCCTGCTCCCGCGTCACTTTTTCAAAATGAAGACTACGCTCATAGGCCATCGCTATTTTTAAGGCCACACAGCCCTCACTCTTTTTTTGTATGATCCACTTTCTGACCCACTCCACATAATCCTGTAAATTGTCCGGCAGCTCACCGAAGTTCTCTTCCAGTGATACACCGTCATGATTGCGAAGTCCTTTTTTATAGCCCAAAAAGAACAAATCCAGTCGAAAAGCAGGCGTAAACAGTTCCGGTCTTCCATTGTCAGAGCCCGGATTCCAGTAGGTATCTACGATTACTTTTTGATACTTACACTTATTTTTCAGTACATCCATGTAAAAGTCGGGATTTTGATGCGCTTTTCTGATCTGATCTGAAATCTGATCCCAGTTCTGAGCTGTGATCGGCTCTGATATTCCATACAACTCCCCGATTGCCTTTTGAAGCCAGACAAAATAAGATTTATATCGTGTTTTTTCCAGATATGCATTCCTGCTTTCTGCTGTTGTCCCCGGAGTTACCTGCTGCCATTGTAAATACGTATTATTTATCAGCTTATCCAGATCAAAATCCACCATCGCCTGTTCCGGCAGATGATGTGAATGCGTGTTCCTGATTTTATGATCGGATATATAGTTCATTAATTCCTGCTCTATCTGATTTGCTGTTCCCATGATAATATTCCCCTTTCTTCCTCTTATCCATTCTATCCGTTTGACTACCTATTTAAAAACCACAGAAAAACAATTTCTTCTTTTCCGCAATAAAGCGACAAATCGTTTATTCCACACTTTTCAGGGATTCTACCATGTCAATCTTCTTTAATTTCTGATGCATAAACAGATTTACGATCATGGAGAATCCAATTGTCAGCAGTCCACAGTACAGGAAACTGACAGGATTAATATTTCTTCCGAACATGACCGCATCCACTTCCACAGTACGGATAATATATCTGTGCAAAAAGATTCCGAATACAGCCCCTGCCAGCACGCCGATGAGGGTAAGGATAACATTCTCCCTGTATACATAGGCCGAAACCTCAGTATCATAGAATCCCAGCACCTTCAGGGTTGCCAGTTCTCTCTGACGCTCCGTAATATTGACATTGTTCAGATTATACAGAACCACGAAAGCAAGCATTCCCGCAGAAATGATCAGCACTATGATCACCGTATCCAATGCTCCAAGCATTCTGTGAAGCTGAGCCTCCAGACTGCTGGTATAGCTGATGCTTAACGCAGCCGGATACTTCAGGATCTCATTTCCCACCTCAGATTCTGATTCTTTGTACTCCTCTTTTACTGTGAACACAGTTGCAGAATAGTTCGGCTTCTCCCCGAAGGTCTGTTCATAGACATTTCCTGTCATATAAATATAATGTCCCATGTAATTCTCTGTCACTGCTGCGATCTTTGTCTCATAATTTTTTCCATCCTTTGTGATGGTCATGGTATCCCCGACTTTCAGTCCTGTCAGAGTTGCCGTCTTCTCACTGATCACTGTACCTGCTTCCGTCAGCTTATATTTCTCTTTTGTCTTTCTGTCCTGAAGAGTTACATCCTTATTAAAGGTCTCAAGATTCTCAGGCACATACACATATACGCTGATATTGGATTTATTTCTGGGAACACTCATCTTGGTAAACTGCACATGGGTATATCTCTCGATCTGGCTGTCATTCTTCAAAAATTCATCCAGCTCCTGTCTCTCCTTATCCGTTGCATCCTCATCATCAATGATCGTTCCTGTATAATGCTGAAGCTCCTGATACTGCCGTCTGGCAATATCCATAATGGAATCCCTGAGTCCAAAACCTACCAGCATCAGCGCCATACTTCCCGAAATACCGAAAATCGTCATAAAGAAACGTTTTTTATATCGGAAAAGGTTTCTCAGAGTAGATTTCCATGTAAAATTCAAGTGCTTCCAGAAAAGCGGGATCCGTTCCAGCAGGATTCTCTTACCCTCTTTGGGAGCAGGAGGACGCATCAGTGATGCCGGAGTTTCCGCCAGTGCCCTGTAACAGGAGAAAATGGTGGCTCCGACGGTACACACAGTTGCCGCACCTGCTGCTATCATTGCAAATTTAAACTCATAACGGATCTGGATATTGTTCATCATGCCCTTGTACATAATGCCATACCCGTTAATAATAACCAAAGGCAGGATCTTCTCTCCGATCAGAATTCCCAGAATACTGCCTCCCACAGTGGCAAGAAAGGCATACAGCAGATATTTGGATGCAATCGCATACTTGCCGTATCCCAGAGCCTTCATTGTACCGATCTGGGTTCTCTGTTCTTCCACCATTCGTGTCATGGTAGTCAGACTTACCAGTGCAGCCACCAGGAAAAAGATAACAGGGAAAACCTGTCCGATACTTCTCATTCTGTCTGCATTATCCCCATAATCTGAATATTCCGGCAGATCATTGCGGTCCGTTACCATCCATTCCGGCATACTGATATCATCGATCTCATCCTGAGCATCCTGAATCTTCTTCTCACCGTCTGCAATTTCTTTCTCTGCATCCCTCTTGCCGTCTTCGTATTCTTTTTTACCTTCTTCCAGATCCTTCTCAGCTTTCTTGATGTCCTTTCTGGAATCCTTCAGCTTCTGTTCGTTCTCTGAGATTTCCTTCTCTCCATCCCTCAGCTTCTGTTCATTGTCGGCAATCTCTTTCTCGCCGGAAGCAAGCTTCCCTTCATTCTCCCGGATCTGTGCTTCTCCCGAAGCAAGTTCTGCCTCCTTCTCCTCTAACTGAGCCTGGCTGGAATTTAGTTTTGCTTTTGCAGCATCGATCTGTTCCTGTGCTGACTCAAGCTGGGCTTCTTTTTCCTGAATCTCTTTTCTGGCTGGTTCCAGCTTCTTCTCCTGAGCCTTCACCTCTTTCCATCCTGCATCAATCTTTGCCTGGGCATCGGGAAATGCGGCCTCCTGCTGGTTCAGTTCTGCTTCCTTTGCATCAAGCTGGGCCAGTCCGCTCTCCACCTGGCTTAAACCACTCTCCAGTTCACTTCTTGCTGCTGCGATCTGGTTTCTGGATGCTTCCAGCTGGGCCGCCTGACTGTCCACCTGCTCCTGATAAGCGGAAACCTGTGCTGCCAGAGCCGCCAGGTCTTCCTCGGAATATGTGCCTGAAGCTTGTGCCTGCTCATACTGTGCCTGCAATGCTGCAAGCTGACTTCTGGCACCCTCAAGCTGAGCCTCTCCTTCTGCAAGTCCGGCCTCCTGCTGCTCAATCTGCGCAAGTCCCTGATTGCAGCTTTCCTTTTTGGCATTTAAATCCTGTCTGGTTGCTGCAATCTGCTCTCTGCCTGACTGGATCTGCGCCTTGCCATTGTCAAGTTCCTGCTGACTCTGGGTAAGCTGCGTCTTTGCATCTGCAATCTTCTTCTCACCGGCACTTAACTGGTTCTTGCCATCCTCAAGCTGAGCCTTTCCATCATCAAGCTTTGCCTGGTTTTCGGAAACCTCCGCCCATCCGGCATTCAGCTGTTCCTTTGCAGATGCGATCTGTGCTCTGCCACTGGCAATCTGCTCTTTCGCACTGGCAAGCTGGGATCTGCCGTCCTCTAACTCCTTCTTTGCATCTGCAAGCCGGGCTTTTCCGTCCTCCAGTTCCTTTTTTGCGTCTGCAAGCTTTTTCTTGCCATCCTTATATTCCTTCTTGCCATCTTTTAACTTCTTTTCGCCATCCTCCAATTCTTTTCTGGCATCCGCAAGCTTCTCATCAGCCTCCTTCTTGCCGTCTTCAAGTTCCTGTCTGGCATCTGCAAGCTTGTCATTAGCTTCCTCTACAATCTCATCATATCTGACCTGGCACCGTTCTGCCTCAATCCCCTCCACTTGCTCCTGCACTCGCTCTATCAGGGAATCATAAGCATCTGTATAGCTGATCAGATCCTGTGCCCCATGAGCCTGCACATAGATCTGTGTATAAACCTCCTGGTCAAAATCCTCAGGAAGCACATAGGCAAATCCATTAACCTCACCGGAACCCAGAGTGGAATTTCCGCGATTATAGGATATGTAAAGCGGACTCTCTCCTAAACCTACAACTGTGTAATCTGTCTTTTTCAACAGTTCGCTGTCTCCGCCCTCTTTCAGGGTAATCTGATCACCCACCTTATATCCATTGCTCTCAGCAAAAATACAGTCAAGGAAAATCTCTCCGCTTTTTTCCGGAGCTTTTCCCTCTGTCACTGAGATCCGGTTCATGGTTTGATCCACAGCTTCCACATGAAGTACCTTCTGCTTCTCGCCTTCTCCACACATTACATCTGTACCATAGGCGCCCTCTGCATTCTCTACTCCGTCCACCTGCTTAATGGCAGCTACATCATCCTCCGTCAGTCCCAGAGTTCCCATTACTTTGATATCCATAAGATTGGTTTCATCATAATAGGCATCACCTGAGAAGCGCATATCCGGTGACGAGGCCTGTATCCCGGAGAAAAACGCAACTCCCAGAGCAACGATCATAAATATGGAAATAAATCTGGCTTTGCTCTTGCGTATCTCCATCCAGAAATCTTTATGCATTGCTTTCATATTCATCACCTACCATTCTATCTCCTCTATGGGTGTAGGATGGTCATTCATTGTCATCCTGGAAACCTTGCCGTTCTTGATCTTGATCACACGGTCTGCCATAGGTGTCAGCGCCGAGTTATGGGTAATGACGATCACTGTCATTCCACGCTCCCTGCACATATCCTGCAACAGCTTCAGGATTGCCTTACCAGTCTGGTAGTCCAGTGCACCTGTGGGCTCATCACACAGTAAGAGCTTAGGATTCTTCGCCAGTGCCCTGGCAATGGAAACTCTCTGCTGCTCACCACCGGAAAGCTGTGCCGGGAAATTGGTCAGTCTGTCCTTCAGTCCCACTTCCTCCAGAACCTCCCTGGCATCCAGCGGATTTTTACAGATCTGCAATGCCAGTTCTACGTTCTCCAGCGCTGTAAGATTAGGCACCAGATTATAGAACTGGAATACAAATCCAATATCATTTCTCCGATAACCGGTAAGCTGCCTGCTGTTATATCTGGCAATATTCCTTCCATCCACCAGAACTTCTCCGCTGGTAGCCTGATCCATACCCCCAAGAATGTTCAGCACTGTCGTCTTGCCCGCACCGCTGGGACCAACGATCACTACAAACTCTCCCTTGGCAATCTCAAAGCTGATCTCATCCACTGCAACGATCTTTACTTCTTTGGTTCCATATATCTTGGAAACCTTATCCAGTTTTACATATGCATCTGTCATCTCACTCATCCGCATTTCCCCTGTAATTTTATTTTTGCTACACCGGTAATTTTATTTTGTTACAATTATTAACGATTCTTTTGACCCCGATTTATTTCCGTATTTATTTACAGGCAGGTCAAATTCTGACCTGCCTGGTAGTCTTAATGGTTATATTTATTGTAACACATTATACCTGTAATTAAAAATAAAATATTCATAAAAAATCCAGATACTTCAAAACCGCCTGATCATCTCAGGCGGTTCATCATTTTAACCATGTGGCATATCTCCTTTCTTCTTATTTCGTGTACCAGAACATCTTATATCTTCTTTACCCGTTATTATTTTACATTAAGCTGATGACGAAAATATAAAAGTGGGACTAAACATACATCATCTGACCTCGAATCTTTATTTTTATTCTTACCTGATTTCCGCATGAAAGAAAAAAATCATGCTCATATACACACTTATGGTTTACAAATCACAAAAAGCAGCATCTTTATATAGTGAATTTGCAAATTCAAAAAATTTAAAGGAGGCAAAAATTATGCCAGGAACATTTAACGGAACAACTTTAACTATTTCAGCTACCCCCGTAGACGGTGCACTGATTCCCGATAAAAGTGCAACAAATGTAGCGGGAATTGCCATTGTGGGGTCAGATATGTATTGCGTAAAGACAACCGGTCTTAAAACTACATTACTCAAAACGACTGACTACATGGCAACAAAAGCAACTGCCGTAAAAAAAGATCTGAACTGGTTCGCTCTGGGACTTACCAAAATTGGAAATTATCTGTATATGCTTGCAGAAGACCATAAAGGTTACGGCGGTTCTACAACCATCGTAAAACTGGATACCAAAGGCAATCAGCTCGGTACGTACAGTATCAATGAAATTTGTCCAAAAGGCGCATTAGGTATCACTGCAGCTGACGGAACTAACGAGAAATTTATCATTATGCATTACGCTGACAAGAGCAATGCTGGGACATTAGCTTTCAGTGTTGTAGACTGGAAGGCTGCTGAAGCAGCAAGTACATTCACAGTTACTAACTCAGGTTTTGGTTATACCACACGGCTTCAGGATATTTACTATCACACTTCATTTGGATTATTTATCCTGACAAATAACACTTTTTCAACACTTCAGAACCGTATTCTGGTAGTTGATTATCATCTTACTGATGATAAAGGTAAAAAATACACTCCATGTTCGGTCATCAATGTAAATAAAACAGGTGAATATAAGCAGTACAACCTTGAATCAATCTGTATGAAAGCCAATCACCTTGTGCTTGCATCCAATGTTATAACATCTGATGGAACCGCAGAAGATAAATTCTCTGTGCTGGAAGGCATTACCTACTCCGGTAAAACCTATACTTTTGCATGCGGTTTTAAAGCAGGAGCCCGTGTACCTACCAAAGTAGATCCCAACTATGAAACAACTAATCTGGGATGTGTATCCTTTAACGGAAACAATACTCCATATTTTATAAAACAAAGTCAAGATAAAGTCGCTGTTCTTGGCTACTGTAAAAATTATATGAATACAAGCGCAGGTGTATCTCACTTTAAAACATTCACTGACGGTTTATTAGGTCATGCCAACGGTATGAGCTGTTTTAACGGAAAATTCTTTGTTGTCGCAGGAAATAACAAAGTGGTTGCTATCAGCAGTAACAAAGAGGATGAGGAAATAACATATACAGTAACTCCCAACGATAACGATAAATCATTTGCTCTTAAAGCAATTAATTATTTTTATGAGGCAAATACAGCTTTATTATTGTCCGTTGTTGACGGAACATTAAAGCTCTATAAATGTACATTTGAAAATGAAAAAAATGTAAAAGCCACTTATCTTTGTACACTGGTAAACGCCGGTCAGCCTACATCCCAGGATATTTTCTATCACAATAAATTAGGGCTTTTTGTCGGAACCAGTAATCCACATACTGTAAGTGGAGTAACGACTAAAATCACAACAAAAAACACCTTGCTTCATTATAATCTGAAAAAACTTGATGATAGCAAACTTTTATATCCGGATTTCGGATTTGTTACAGATATTCCTGCTAAAGATGCTCAGGGCCGCAAATATAACAGTTTTGAACTGGAATCAGTGGCTCTGGATCAAAATAATAAATTAATCGCTGTGTGCAATGTCAATGTCAAAGATGCTACCCACACCAGTGGTTTAGCATCCACTGACGGCTTCTTTCAGTATAATACGCTTGAATTTATTACAGCTTGATTTTGCTACATCAATAACAGCATAAATTTCCATTATAAAAAGCAGGCAGTTTTTCGCCTGCTTTTTATAATTCCAATTTTCTATTTAACAACAACTTTTTTATTATCTGACCATACGCCAAACTGTTTAATACCATTCAACAACGTATATGCATGCGCTTTCAAATAGTAAACTCCCGGTTTTATATTTTTAAAAGTAACTGTATTTTTCTTTTGATTTTTTAATACAATATTTTCTCCTGAATCTGCATTCTTAAGTACGCAATCAAACCCATCACTGTATTTTAAATTTCCAAACTGTGCGGTTACTGTTTTCTTTTTCCCGGTAATTTTTATTAATTTTATATTATCTTTATTTAGTTTAACAGGAGGCATCCGCATTTCATTAGACCACCTGCTATAACTTTTTTTACCATTTTGAACAGTATAAGAACGGACTCTGGCAAATCCCATAGTCGGCACTTTTTTTAATATACAGGTTGTGTTTGCAGAATTTTTATTAGCTAATACCTTAGTACCATCATATATTTGATATTGATATCCATCTGCATTCTTTACTTTTCCGCTCAAATCAATTGTAACATAGATTTGTTTGTTTACTATATCTGAATCAACAGATTTTATATACGGACGATTTGTTTCTGGTTTTGAAGCAGTTCCCTCACTTACAAAAGGAATACCATTCATCTTACAGTAATAGTATGCATATGAATTTTTCTTTCCATGAACTGTTAGAGAATCACAATTTATGAACGCCTCAGCACCTATCTCAGTAACTGTTTCAGGTATATATAACGTTTTCAGTTTTCGACAGTCAGCAAATGCAAAAAAATCTATACTTTGAAGATTTTGGGGAAGTTTAACACTCGTCAGTTCACCGCAGTATATAAATGCACTTTGTCCAATTTTTTTCACATTATCAGAAAGTATTACCCTTTTAAGCTTTGGACATGTGCTAAAGGCAAAAACTGGAACAGTATCTACTGAAGCCATCCACTCTACTTCTTCTATATTCAAATTATCTTCAAAACAAAATTTTTCTACTTTAGAAACCGAAGGAAGAAGCATTATCTTCTTATAATCTCCAGTTGGGTATTCTCCATACACACGGCTCTCTGAAATTTTCAACTGTTCATACTTATTTTTACTTTCAATGGTTATCTGTGATTTCATAGCAGCTTCTGCTGAGACAGATGCAGAAATTGCTACACACGTTAAAGCAATCAACAATATTTTCTTTACTTTCTTTGACTTCATAGAATCTCCTCCAATCAATAATATTCATCTATTATCATAGTATATCACTAACTATAAAAGATCCTGTATTTCTGGTATTAAAAGTATTCTAATGACCCCGAACCAAAATGCAAATTTAAATTAATCTCCACAGTTTTGCAGCAACATATGTTCGCCTGTAGTCTGAAAGCCTTTTGTTTAGCAGCTGCCTTAATTTCCAGCCTGGAATAGCCCTAAAAGCATCTCGGGCTGGAAATTTACATGTTATTGGCACCTTGAATCTGTGCTTCAGTCATACACATATCATGTTCTTTCGCAAATTTAAGAGTTGCCTTTAACCCTTTGGTTTTTTCTCCTTTCAAACCTTCGAATGCTACTTTTACATCTATCATGTAGCAGTATTCTAAAAATCTTTTCAATGCCTTTTCCTTCTGGCTGTTCTTAAATAATAATTCCCATACAGACATCATATCTTCATGATAGAGAAGAATAATGATATCTCCATACCTGACTGCAAAATAGTATTCCGTTAACATTTGATCACGCCTCTTCAGATTTACTGTGCAGGTACTGCATGATTTCTTCATAGCTCCGTCCACTCTGTGCTATAGCATCCAATAACTTTTTCTGGCGAAGTGCATCCCTCTTATCCAATAAATCTTTTAATGTTGCTGCCGCAGCATCATACCGATGCTTTGCTTTCACCAGATCCTTCTGTGCTTTTTCAATTTTAGTGTCCAGTAGTTCTGCGTTTATTTCACGTGCCATATTTACCGCCTTTCTTTCTGAATGTTTGATTTCTTAAGTGTATTACTGATCTCTCCGGCTCGATAAGTAATGTTTCCTTCATTCATCCCAAAAGCCTCTAAGATTTTTTTCTGCTTTGCTGTTACAGCATGGTCCAGCCGGTATACATTATCCGTCTGGCGTGTCATTTCAATCTTCTCAAGTTCCCTGATTGCTGCCGGAACTGTCATATAATTCTGTTTCTTCTCAAGTTTTTCGTTCTCTTCCTGTAATGCAGTATAAATTTTGTTTCGGATTATCAGTGCGATGAATTGTGTAAAAATCCTTCCCTCAACTCCTTCGTTTGTATGTGAACGCATGCTCTTGTTTCCAAGGAATGATTTATCAGAGGCAAAAAGTTTCTCAGATACATCACGGCTCTTATAAAGATGCAGTGCTTCCTTTGCGGTCATCCTTTCGGATGTAATAATAACAAAGTATCCGCATAATGATATTTCCCGTTCTGTCACAGTTGTTTTTTCTTCCGGATATAAAAACACGCCATCTTTATCGTAGTGAAGATAAAAGTATTTTTCGTAAGCTGAACCAAACTCTACTGTTTCATTCTGATGTGACATCAGCAAAGCTGTCCGCTCTCTCAGTGCGTTTTCAAAATGCTCCCGTTCATCAGCATCTTTTGAAATACTATGATAAATATGAATGTATCTCTTTTTTTCATCGCCTTCAAATAAAGTCCTTTGTACTGTTTTTCCATACACACCATAGGCATTCATGTCACAAGAGCGCTTATTTTCGAACGTTCCTTTGTTCTCTAAGATCAAATCACTTATGAAAGAAGACATGCCTTTAGCCATGATCACAAAACTATAACCACATTCGTCTAAATAGCGTATATTTCCACGGCTGAAATATCCCCTGTCCAAAATGAAACCGATTTTTTTATAGCCATACCCAGTGATTTTACCAAGCATGGTCCTAAGCTGTGATACGTCGTTAATACTTCCAGGATAGGCTTCATAAAAGAGTGGTTCTTTATTCTTAAGATCATATCCAACCGAATAGTTGATGATAGCTGAACCGATATCTGTCTTGGCATGACCGAATTCAGCCAGTTCAATCTCTCCGGCCTGACAGTTCTTATTCGTAGAATCATAGGAAATATAAATACGCTCCCTTCGATTTCTCTTTGCATTCCATTCATTCAGAAAGCCTGTACTCTTATCCTTGGTGATGCTCTTAAAGAAATCACTTACCGACGCATCACTATAGATCTTCATACCAGAACTATACAGTGGATGATTGTATGCGTAATCCGGATAATGCTGTGCCACATTGCTTTCTTCTACAATAGAGTAAGAGGCAAGGTCAAGCAATAATGCCATATCCCGCTCAGAGAAGAACTGTCCGAGCAGCTTGTCTAACGAATAATCCAATACTATTTTATGCATTACAGCATATGTACCAACCCGCAGACAGCTGCTACGTTCTGTCCGGTCTTCCATCCCTGATAAGACTGCATCTGGAAAGTATTTCAGAAAGGCTTCGTTAGGAATCATCATAGTGTCATCATCTGGACATACCTTGCCTATAGTCGCTCTCTGTGGATAGGTATATTTTTTCTCCGGATCATAATAGCGATCATACTCATACTTAATATATGTGATATCCCCGCGTCTTAATCGGGTCAATTTTCCATGCACATCCGGTAGCTTAACTCTTGATTTCAGGTACATATTTGCCTCCTTTATTCAGGTTTATATAGCCCTAAATTTATTGTACAGCACAACCCGTATTTTTGCAATAATTTCCGCAGAAATACGGGCTTTTTTAAAATTTTATTTTCGTTAGGGCTACTCATTTTTGGAAGTTAAGGAGAAATAAAAAAATTTTGGCAAAAGCAAAAAAGTAGAAAAAACACCATGAAAAAATGACAAAACAGAGAAGCCGCAATCCAGCATAAACACTTGGATTGCGGCCTTTTTTTTAATCTATTTTACACTACCCAAAAGTCAGGTTTTATTATCATAATATACCATTTACTATACGAACATCTGTAAATCTGGGATTAAAAGTATTCTAATGGACACGAATGTTATGCTTATATTCATCTACCATTTTAGTAAACATATTTTTCTCAAATTAACCTATTTTCTTACCTAAAATGACAGAAGCCCTCTCCGCTGGAAAAATATATCCTGCAGAAAAGGCTTTTTTCTTTTCCCTATTTAATTTTTGTTAAAAAGATTATCCTTAATCTCTTTCAGATCGCTTTGAACCTGATTCAGAATCTGAAATTTCTCAGTTAAACTCTCAATCACCGTCTGGTAATTTTTCTCTCGTTCTTCCTGCTTTGTATCCCTCTGTTCATTTGATTTCACAATGTAAATCAGAAGAAAAACCGCAAGCACAGCCCAGATTCCCTGTGAAACTGCCACATTCATAACCGTTGTTTCCATGGTTTCTGCCTCCTTCCTTAATCTTCTTTTATTATGCAAACTTTTTCTATGTTTTGTCTACTAAAAGTCTTTTCTAATCTTATTATTACCGTTTTAATTTAAAGCATATTTCTATTCTCTACAATTATTTTGCAAATCTCTTTTTACCATGTATTTCTTCTCCTATCGCTGATCTAAATTTGCAACCTCACTTAATAAAGAGTTTTTTCTCTTCCATTTGTAAACTCACAAATTTTTTTCTTTTTTAGTTTCTGATCAGCAGTTTTCTTACTACTTCCCCTAAAAAGGAGGTAGATACCTATGAAAACACTGACAGAACTTATCCAAAATTATCAAAATGGTATCCCAGATTCAGACAGTGAAATTCTCAAACGTATGGAACCGCTTGTGAAAGGATATGCATCCCGGATTCACTGCATGGAACGTGAAGATTCCACACAGGAATTGTATCTTACTCTGTTAAAGACATTGCCATATTTAAGTTCTTCATCCTCAGAAGGTGAATGTATCAGATACATGCAGACCTCTGTCGAAAACAGATATCGTTCCCTTTGCCGCAGTTGTCTTTCCGAACCTGAAAAAGATGATTTTGATTCTTGTTCTGTTTCATTACAGGCTCCCGACAGTTTTGATGACACCTATTATGATGTAACCGCATATATCAACTCTTACCCTTCGGACAGTGTCCAGAGAAAAATTCTGTCCATGTACTTTTATCAGGATAAAAGCGATGCCCAGATTGCCCGGAAACTGAAGCTGTCCCGCCAGTACGTCAATCGGATGAAGAAGAAACTAATTCTCAGATATATTTCCGAAAACAAATAAAAGAAACACCTGCTGACCATAAATTTACAGTCTGCAGGTGTTCCCTTAGTTTTCATAAAATTTCCATTAATGCCATTCCCGTACCGGAAATGCCATTCATAAAAGCCAGATTCAGATATTCTGTCCCAGATATTTTTGCCGGGTGATCCAGTTGAAATAAAAGGCAGTCACATAACGCCTCATATTGCTCCTTCATTTTTTTATTACCATATTTTCGAAGATACTTCTTCATAATAAGTAAATTCCCGGACATCCCATGACACAGACAAATTTTTTCATCCTGTTCTCCATAAAACAAAGAGTCAGCAGCATTTAACCTGTCTTTTTTAATCTGCATATCCTCGGGAAACAGCTCTTCCAGTTTCATTCGTGAAAGCAGGATTCCCGGCGCCCCATGGCACCATGCATTCATGAAGCTTTCCCCTGAACTCTCTCGTAAATCCTTCCAGTTTCCGGCTTTCTCTGAGTACAGAGAATCCTCATATCTCAGCAAAAGCTGTATTTTATCAGCATATTCCGCTTTATGATTACATTCATACAACGCTGCATAAGCCATCATAAATCCACTGTTGCCATGAGACATTCCAGCCAGCGGTCCGTCTGTTCCTTTTAATCTCCATCCGTATCCATTTCCGGTTTCCTGTCCTTTCTTCCACAAATCTTTTTCCATATCTGCCGCTATTTCATAATATTTCAGATTTCCGGTTTCTTTATATAACATTACTGCCATTACAATAGCTCCGGCATTTCCGCTCAGATAATCCAGTTGTGAATCTTCTTTCCATACCCTCTCAATAATGCTGAAATGCTTTTCCGCATAAATCATCCATACTCTTTTTCCTGTAAGTTTAAACAGATAAAGATAGGTATATACCACCGAGCTTTCTCCATTTACAATACCTGTCAGAAGATTTTTATCATAAATCTGTTTTTTGTGTATTTCATCTGTATAAGCTTTCAATCTCAAAACAGCAAGATGATAAATTTCTTCTGCACTTGCATTCTTTTCTTCAAAATCATGAAGATATTTTGCAAGAAACAAGACTGTCCCGGATATTCCATCATATAAATATATTCCACCTGATCTGAGATTCCAGTGACCATTATCCCAGAATTGCAGACCCGCCCAGCCGGCGCTCTGTTCCCGGATAATTGCTCTGCTGCAGATTCGATGAACTATCTTTCTGATCTGACTGTATATTTTGCGCTCTTTATCTGTGTCATATCCCTTTATCCTGGTCGGAAACATCTTTTTCTTTCCATCAGATGCCTTCAGCATTTCCATGGACAGCCTGATATAATCACACTGACATTCCATATCAGAGTAACTCATCTGCTTCATATGCATTCGCCATGACTCATAAGGAGTACAGGGCAGATATTCTTTATGTTCTCCGCCATTTCCATCATAAACAGATCTGCTGTTCGCATCAATCTCAAAGCAGGGTATATCCATTTCCAGAAGGCTGTCAATTTCATAATCATGAATCTCTTTCATAAAAGAAGATTCCCCCTCTTTGTGAATCACATTCAAAAGAGCTTTCCTGCATTCTCTTGACTTCATATAATCCGGATGAAACGAAGCCATAAGATACATTGCATACTGTTGGGTATGCCGCAGTACAACTCTGGAACGTCCGTCAAAAAAGCCGGACAACATCACCTCCACTTTCTTATCTGCCATTGTCACCATGTACGCTCTGCAAAATCCTCTGATAATGCATTCCGTATAATCTGCCGCATTGATAACCTGATCATTTAGTCTTACAATGCATTCCTTTATCTGCATTTCCACAGGTTCATATTCTATGTGAATATCAGATGTTTTATCATCCTTTACCACAGGAAGTTTAAACGGCGTTTTTATCTTTTCCTCTGTTCCCATTGCACTTATAAGAACTCTGCTGTTTCCTCTGCCCCATGTGAGAACAGGGAGCATTCCTGTATGTATAACCGAATTTGCCAATTTTATTTCTGTACTTTTGTTTATTTTTTCTTCTACACTACTTCCGTCTTTTTCTGATTGTTGTTTTAAATATCCCGGATACGTTTCCATATCGATAATCACAGGATATTCTCCATGTGCGATAATATTTTCACCATGAAGATCTGTTGCTCCAAGGGCATATCCCAAAAACAGATGTATGCCCATTCTGAAATAATAATGCTCCACCTCACTTTCGTTTTTACAGGGAATATTCTCAATTTTTTCTTCCCATCCATAGGAATCATGAGATAAATATTGTACCGTCCTGCAGGAGATTCCTGTTTTTCTGCATAAATAGTTATAAAGTTCCTGATATTTTATATTCTTATCAAGACTATGCGGCTTATAGTACAGAATTGTTCCATTATCCAATTCTACCTTTGCCACACTTCGTCCTCCTCTGTGTATATCGCCTTTCGCCATGTAAATTCCCACAGTCCCGGAAAACTTTCTTCCATCACAGAATATTTTTTGTATCTGTTCTTTTTCTGCATAAAGAGATTTCCTGATTTCACATTCTGCTCTCTGGATAGAGTTATTTTTTAATTCAAGCAGACGTTTTAACTCGGGATATTCCTGCAGTAAAGATTTTATATATGTTGCATTGTTAAGATATTTTTTTTCATAATAATCATATTGTTCTTTTACGTTATTACCCCGAAGATCATGGTTGGTTTTTTTTCGATATATATCAAATATTACTATTCGTTGAATAATGTTTATCAATTTAATATACTTCCTACTGTTAGTTACTGTTTTTTACTAATGACAGCAAAATAGTGAATTAACTGATCCAAGCATTGTCAACAGACTCTCCTCGATTTCTTCTAAAATGTCCAGTTTTTCAATTTCTTCTAATTCTTTATTTATATCTCCTATAAAGTTCTTTTCATTATTTTTCATAAATATTCTCCATTATACTTATATCATCTTCAATGATTACATGAGTTTCAAAAAATGAATTATCATACTTAAAATTTAATTCTCCATTATATTTTTCTAATATCTTTTTTACGCTTTTTATTCCCCAGCCATGAATATCTTTTTCCTTTTTCTCCGTCAAAAAGTCATCTCCAACCATCGTTGGTTTCGATATACTTGAATTTTTAATTTTAATCCCAAATATATCATTTATATTATATATTTTAAATACAATATACCTTTCACCTTTTCTACATTTGACAGCAGATTCAATTGCATTATCTAAAAGATTTCCCATCATCATAATAAAATCTAATTCTTCCATCGGAATCTTTTCAACCTGAGAATTTATTTTAAATTCAATTTCCTGTTCTCTCATTTTCTCAATTTTTATATTCAACATAAAATCCAATGTAGATATTCCAGTCCATATTGCCTTATCTTTTGTAAATGTTAGTTCTTTATAACCTCGTAGAATTTTTTTAGCTTCTTTTATATCCCTATTATCTAAACATTCATTTAAATATAAAATCATATGTTTTTCATCATGCAATAGACATCGATATTTGTCATATGATTTTTTTAATTCTTTATATTGTTCTGTCATTGTTTCAAATCGCATATTTAGAATATTTTTTTCTGATTTGATTAGTCTTTCCTGCATTTTTAAATATACAAACAACAAACCTAAAACCAATATCATCAAGACAATTAATGTAATTGTCAGATTGTTTTCTGTTATTTTTCCTTCACCAAAATGCATTAAAATACTTAGAACATATACCTCAGCACATGTCATAATAAATAAATACTTTTTATGTTCCTTCAACAACGGATTTATCCATCTTGATATACAAATGTACTTATTCATGAGCAGAATCATACTGTATATAATAATCACATAAAGAATTTCGCTATATAAATGTTCACGTGGCCATAAAAAAAAGTCAATAAAACTTCTATTCTTAAAAGTTCCTACATAGGCTACATATGGTTCTTTTAGCAATGCTATATTCGCTAAATAGATTATTTCCCACAAATAAGCATCCCACAAACTGCATTGATAAAATATATACAAATATAAAACAGGAACTATATTTCCCAACAATATCATAATTATTGATTGATAAGAATTCCAATATTGACATTCAAGTTGAGCAAGCATCAATATAAATCCTATTATTTTTATTAAATCCCACTCTTTACATCTTACAATAAATATAGTCATTCCTAATATACCAGATAAATAGAATGCGATTATGCATCCTAAATATCCATGAATTCTATTTACATGCAAAAAAAGCTTAGGATATGTATATGCCCCTATCATTATCCATAAATACATTAACCACATCGAAAAATATTGCTTTCTCTTCAGTACCTTCCGCTTCGGAAACATCTGCCCAAATATCCAGACACCTATCCCAGTCTCCATAAACGTTGCCAGTCCATACAATAAAACTTTAAGCATTCTTCATACCCCCCAGTAATTCAGAATTGCTTCTCTGACACCTTTGAATCTTTCTCTGCCAACTGTAATAATATTACCGTCCCGCATATAAAGATCCCTTCCTTTCATCTTCATCACATGTTGGATGTTTGCAAGATATCCTCTGTCAGATATAATAAATTCTTTTGAATTCAGTTCTTTTTCTACTGTTGACAGACTTGCTCTGATCTTTACTTCCCCACGCCTGTGCACAAAAATCACATATTTTCCTTCTTTTTTCATATAGAAAATATCAGAATATGCCAGTTTTTCAACTTCGTTTCTTTTATTTATGATATAGTACCGCTCTTCTTTCTCCATAATTACAGGAAGAAGCGCATCATAAGCCTGCGAAAGTTTTTCCTTCAGACACTCTTTGGGGATATAACGATAGGTGTTTACCTCATATGCTTCTATTGCATAATCCACAAAATTTGTAATAAATATAATAACCGGATCCGGATAAAGTCTGCGTATCTCTCTTGCTGCCTCTATTCCGTTTTCTCCAGGCATCCGGATATCCAGAAGATACATATCGAATTTTTCTTCCTTCAATCCCAGCAGAAACCATTCCACATTCTGGTATGTCGTTACCGTACAATCTATATTTTTCTCTGCAAAATACTGTTCTGTAATCTCCTTTTCTTTTTTCAGATACATTTCGTCATCATCCAGAATCATTATTCTTATCATAGCAATTATTCCTCCATGAATGTATAAAATCTGAATTTCTTCACATCATAAAAATAACTTTCATCCTTATTGATGACCAGCTCATAAACCTCGATATCCCCTTTGGTTGTCACATCAGTTCTGTGATACTGATAAATGTATCTGCCTTCCTCATGGTTTTTTACCTTTCTGATGATATCATCCACCAGTTCTCCGATTGTCATCGGACTGTCTCTGGAAGGTCTCCATCTTCCAATCATACCACGAACCTGTGACTTGGTCAGTTTAATTCTCTTTCCAAGAAGATATCCTTTCGGGAAAAAGTCTTCTCTGGTCTTTCCTGTCTTTTTTAATATCTCACGTATTGTCTTATTTTCTTCATCTAAAGCAAATCCCATATTAGCATAAGCCTGCATATGAAGCAACGCTAATTCGAGATATTTACTGTTTTCAGATTCTTTATTCCATAACAGTAATTTGTCCAGACTTTTATATACAGTTTCTCTGATTGTAATTCCCTGATTTTGCAAAGTCTGCAAAGAAAACATCATGGTATACAAATCCTTTGTATATTCGTCCATATTCCTATATTCCTCCTGTCATAAAACATATCAAATTTGATTAGTCGCTTGTCATTTATGTCCTTATACATATTTAATTCCGTCTGTTAAACTTTATCAAAGGAAAGGATTTTTATTTATGAAAAATCAGGATTAAATATAATTACAATTCGACAATTTTCGTGTTTTTGTCCTCGAAAAGCATTTTTCTGACCTCGAAGCAACAATCAGGAAATGCTTTTTTCAACTACTGATCCTGAACCTCAGCCAACTGCAGGAAATGCAAAAATCCGCAAAGGTCAGGGTTATGCCAATAAATTCGCCAATGCCGGAATCTCTATTACCGGAAAAAGAGACGCTGCTACCAAAAAAGCAGGCATTAAAGTTCTTCAGACAGCTCTGAACAGGGATTATGGTGCCGGTCTGGATGTAGACGGTATCTGGGGAACAAACACAGACAATGCTCTTGGACAGCATTATGTAAAAAATGGTGAAACACAGTATATGGTAACTGCCGCTGAGATTCTCCTTCTTTTACGTGCTTATGATCCAAACGGTATAGAGATTCCCGGTACCTTTGGCTCAGGACTTCTCTCTGCTGTAAAGGCATTCCAGAAGGCACAGGGCTTAACGGTTTCCGGAACCTGTGACAGAAATACTTTCCTGAAACTGATCAGCTGATCTTTACCAGATAAACATCCGGCAGAATTCTTTTCACTGATTCTGCCGGATATGCCCCTTCACTATTTCTTGTATATAAAAAGAAACAGTTTTGAAACCCATCAAAATGATTTCAAAACTGTTTCTTTTGTTTTCTTATTTTTTACCACGGAACATATTCGCCGCTGTCTTCATCATAATAATACCAGCCGTTTCCTCTGCCTATAGGACTACAGTCAGATTCCGCAGCCTGAAACGGTATATAGGAATTGGTTCCCGGATCCCAGGAATACAGGTCATACGGATCTCTTACTTTTCCTGATGCATCATCAGGTGCGGTCCAGGTCCAGTAGTATTTATTGCCATCCTGATCCGTAACACCATCTTCATCCATAGCACGCCCAATATCCTCCCAGCTTCCATAACAATTTCCGTCACTGTCATACCAGTTTCCATCGTCAGCCTGAGAAATCAGTCTTCCATTTCCCTCACTGTCATATATCATCGCCTGATCTGCTGTCTGATCAATTTGATTGCCACCGTCGCCTGTTGAGCCATTATTTTCAGATGAATTATTGTCCACGTATGTATTCTGTGAATCATCTGTATTCTGTGAATCATCTGTATTATCCGCATCATTCCCTGAATTCTGTACATCGCCCGCATTATTGGATGAGGCAAATACTTTCGTCTTCTTATCCGCAGTCTGATTTGAATTTTCTTTTCCACCGGATGTACTTTTATTTACCTGTTTTTTATCCGGCTGAGATTTTTCTGCTGTTTTTTGTTTTGTCTGTTCGGATTTCCCCTGTGAATTCTGCGTATAATCAACCTGTGTCGCTGTTTTATTCTGTTCCGCACAGCCCGTCATAGCAGCCGCTGCTGTTAAAATCCCTGCCATAATAATTACAATCTTTTTCTGCTTCATTTTGTTGTCCTTTCTACATTTTCTAAAAATGTCATTGCCTTTATCATAATGTGCTTTTCCTGTTCATTATTACATACTCCACAGGCTTTGATGCCTCATATGTCCCTTATCTGTCATAAAAAGGACATTATTTATCTCCAAATTCAGACAAGATTTGAGTATAATAAGTTTATTGGCAGTACCGTAAATTTTGAGTATTACGGGAAAAAGCATGTATAAACGCCTGGTAAAAGCGGGAGCTTTTTTCTTAAAAGTGAAATCTCTGTGAAACAAATGGCAACAGTGCTTATTTCACAACTATTTTCTTTATTTTCGACCATTTCGTATAACTTTTTGCATAGCCTTTTACATAGGCACGTCCTGCAAGGTAGTAGACTCCGGGCTTCACACTTTTAAAGACCACCGTGGTTTTTGTCTGATTTTTCTTTGTGTAAGCATAACTGCTTACACCAGTATAGCTGCCATTATCAGATTTGGAAACTTTCTTTGCCAGTACCCAGTCTGTTCCATCACAGGACTTTGGAACAGTAAACGTCACCGTTACATTTCTTTTTGTTCCCTGTCTGGAAACCTTAGCTGATTTAACAGCAGGTTTTCCTGTTACAAGGCTTGTTTTTACAGTTACCTTCCTGACCTCTGCCCATTTACTGAGCACTTTGGTATTGCTCCCATTCAGATATTTATAAGCATGTACGCCAATATACCACGTTCCTGCCGGTACACCCCGTAAGATAAGCTCTTTACTGCTTCCGGAATACCCACTCTTTACCTTTATATAATCCGATGGTTCTTTTCCGTTCTTACTTCTGGCAGCAACAACATCGTAACCGTCCGGTTCCTCACCCTTGCTGTTAAGTACTATTCTGACATCATTTTTCTTCACCTGCACCTTCTGAACCACAGGTGCGTCCGGAGTCTTTACCTTTACCGTAACCGGAACCCCGTCTGACCATTCCCCATATTCCATAACATGGCTGCTGTTCTCTTTGTATGCCCTGCAATAAAGACTATGTGTTCCCTCCGGAATATACTTCAGCTCAGGATATTGATTCAGTTCAGAATTTGCAATTTTTGTCTGCGCAGTATAATTCCCTTTTTTCAGATCCTTCTGAGATTTCGCTGTCACAAACTGATAGCCGTCCGCTTCATTGGAAAGATCTCTCAGATAAAGCATTGCATAATTTGTGATCACTCTGGTCCACCGCGTATCAATAACTGGTCTGTTTAATGTCTGATAAGCATCCACCTGTACCATTATCTGTACGGCAGTGTCCAGCCCTTCATTATTTTCATCCTCATTCAGTTCCAGAGATCCGTTGACCAGAAAACTTTGAGCTGCCTTGCTTTTCGGATCATAAGCACAATTCTCCACATCCCACTTCACAGACGCAGAAAATGTTGTTTTCTCTCCATTCACCTCGGCGCCATAGACTTCCAGCGACTTCGGCAGATGCAAAGCATCAGCAGTTTTTTCTGCACCATTGGTAATTCCGGTCACAGGCGCAACAGCATCTGCCAGTCCCTGATAAGTCCGGTCTCCTACAATAAAAGAATTATACAGATTCTGCGTTGTCAGGTGTTCTCCTGCCACTGTTTTCGCAGTCACAGTCACCTGAAAACTATATTTTCCCACCGAAAGCCCCAGTTTGGGCCAGAGTCTCAGTTCTGTGCTCTCCCCAGGTGCCAGATAAGCATTTCCAGATAATAACACACTACATTCTTTACTACGGTTAAAAGACAGCTTCATATCTGTATCAGTAACATTTTTCAGAATATATGTCTTTGCTTCCGGAAGTGTCTTATAGCCCCACTGCATTGTCGGAAAACCCCCGGCAGACTTTTCAGTAATTTCCAGCTGCTTCTTTTCTGTCGGATTCTTCTCTCTGTTCATTGTAACATGAAGAGGATATCTGCTTCCGTCATCTGCGAGAAATGCAAACGTTTCATCATAAATTCCGTATTCCTGCTTCGGCAATATATAAAAATAAAGCGTTTCTCCCGGTTTCAGCAGCTTTTTGGAATCCTGTTCCTCATAATCTTCTGTCCACTTTGCCATCTGGTCATCCACTTCAAAATTCTTAAGACCAGAAGTATCTATCCGTATTCTGGTTTCCTTTTTTCCTGAATTTCTGACCACTACATACTTCTCCACACGAAATTCCGGGTCATAGAAATCGCTTTCTGTAAATTCTTCTTCTGTACCTGTTTCTATACTCAGCTCATAATCTTTTTCAGAGGAAGCTCCCACAATTACTTTCAGAGTAACCTTACAGGAAGCACCCTCTTTTGTCTCAAATGTCACTGTCTCTTCATAATTTCCGGCAGGCAGATTCTTCTTATCATCAATGTCCACAGCCGCACAACTTCCGGGCTGCATTTCTTCATCCGTATTTGTATCGAAAATCGGTGCGTAGGAAAAATCAAAATATCTGCTCTGCGGAAAATCAGAGAGATGAAGCGAATCTGTTCCTGCATTATAAAGAAATAACCGCTTACGTGACTGTTCTCCCTCTGCATGAATTCCCAGATCGATCAAAGCAGTACCTGATGTCAGCTCATACTGCTTTATAACAGGTTCCTGCTCACGCTGTGCAACATAAAGGCTCAGTTCCTGTGAAGAAACTCCAATACCATTGTCCGCCTGTACAGTAAAGCTGAAACTCCCTTCCTCCTGTGGCATTCCACTGATCACTCCCCCGGAAGACAACGTAAATCCCGCCGGAAGCTCACTTCCCTCTTCCAGACTCCAGTTCACATCTGTATCAGCTTCAAGCTGTACCTGATATTCCGTTCCAATCTCTCCATCCGGCAGAACCATATCTGTCAATATGGCAGGAATACTCCCCGTTCCATCACTGAAAGATTCTCCCGCCGAAAAAACTTCCGCCCCACATACTGTTAACGGAGCTGCTGCTGTCATAATTGCCGATAAAAAAACTGCTGTAAAAATTTTGTAATTACTTTTCATTCTTCTCCTCCAGATAATAAAATATAAAAGTATCAATTTACCTAATTAATATTAATATACCACTGGACGGGAATGTTTCTGTAATTACGGAATGACATGTTGTATAATGGTCATGAATATCAGAAAAGCCAGTAATGTTTCGGGTATATGTCAAAAACATTACTGGTCTTTTTTATAAGATTATTCCACACTTTTTATTCGATACAGGGAATCTCATAATTCCAGGATTTACGGATGTCGTCCATGATTTTCATGATCCTTATTGTTTCCGCATGAGGCATTTCCGGACACTCCGTTTTTCCCTCATGAATTGCTTTCATGCAGGATTCTACCTCATATTCATATCCTGAGATCTGTTCCGGCACAACATAAGAAGCCACTTCTTTATGTTCGGTATCAAACACTGTAATCTTTTCCGGATTATTGATATTCTGCACCTGCATATATCCTCTGGTTCCGAAAATACTTCCCATTCTGTCTGAGATTTCTCTTGCTCCACACTGAAGGGTTGCCATGCGGTCTCCCTCAAACACCATGGCAATGCTGTCCAGAATATCCACTCCATTCTGAAAGATTGCAGTAGCCTTTACATCCTTTACCTTATCGCCAAGCACCATGGAGGCAAAATTGATCGGATATACGCCTACATCCAGAAGAGCACCTCCTGCAAGCTCCGGTTTACGGATACGTTCCACATGACTTACTGTATAGCTGAGATTCGCGGTAACTGCCGTAACTTCTCCGATCACACCACTTTCAATAATATCGTTGATCATCTTTCTGGACGGCATATATCTTGTCCAGATTGCTTCTGTGATCAGAAGCTTTTTCTCTTTTGCAAGGTCAAATAATTTTTGTGCCTGCTCTGCATTTACAGTAAATGCCTTTTCACAAAGCACATGCTTTCCCGCTTCCAGACACATTTTCGCATGCAGATAATGGTGTGAATGAGGAGTTGCGATATAAACCAGTCCAACCTCATCATCTGCCAGCATTTCCTCATAGGATCCATATGCTTTTTTTACTTCATATTTCTGTGCAAATTCCCGGGCACGTTCCAGATCACGGGCAGCAACCGCATACGCCTCCACACCTTTCATTCCTGCCACTGTTTTCGCCATAGTAGAAGCAATGCCTCCTGCTCCCAGAATACCTAACTTCATTTTATTGTCCTCCCATATTTCTTCGCTACTCCAGAGCGTGTCTGAAAAAGGCTTTCTGCAAGATGTGCGTCACAATTTGTGGGAGATTTTGTTCGAATAAGGGCGTCATAGCGGGCTACGACAACCGAATTCGGGAAAAATATACCTCAAAATGGGGCGTGCAGATTGTGGGAATGATTTTTCAAACACGCTCTAATACCTATTCTTAATTTTACAGCATCATCGCCCGGAGAACAAGTTTATTCCGTTATATGTTTATCCCATATCATTCATTTATTTTTTCAGTTTCTCTTTTTTTCGTTTCGTCATCAACCCTCCGATCCGTCCGGTCTCTTTCGCAGACAGACTTTTCCATCCATCACTCAATACTCTGTCCAGCAATCCCATTTCCTCTGCAATTTCATACTTCATTCTGACCTCCGGCAATAATTCTCCATCAAGGTAAGCTTTTATTTCCTTCTCTTTATTCAAAACAGCCCACACTCCTTTTCTTTGGAGTATGGGCTGTTTTCTTAATTTTTATACTGTATTTCACTGTATTTCATGCAAACGGATATTCGCAATCCGCTTCGCTGCTTGCTTGATTCGGTTAAACTTCTGTCTATTACAGATTGGATTCTGAGATTCTGTTATCTTTTCGGAATAATAATTGCCGCAATGATATATGCCCAGATTCCCGCACCGCCAAAGCAGGTAAGGATCACCCATGCCAGACGCACCAACGTAGGGTCAATACCAAAATATTCTGCGATTCCTCCACATACACCGCAAAGCATACTGTTTTCTGATGATTTGTATAAACGTTTGTCACCCATGTTCCATTTCCTCCTTAAACCCAGATTAGTCAAGCAGATAAAATCATCCGCTTCGCTACTTACTCTACACCGAATAACTTCTTGATTCGGTTAAATACCACTTTTATTTCTGCACGTCAGAGTATATGCTCTTCAGGATATCTGCAAATCTCTGTGCTCTTTCCCGGAGAAATCTACTGATATATTTCCCATACCGCACTCCAGATCCAGTTTCCTGTCTGCGCCTTTATTGGAAATGGTTTTCTCCCGTCCAAGTCCACTGTAGGAATCAGAACCTACATCCAGATTTCCCACTCCACATTCCAGATCATAATTATAATCCTCCTGCGTACCGGTCAGTGTCAGATCCAGTTCACCCAGACCACATTCTCCATCTGTCTTCCTGGCGCTCAGATCTGCAAATGTCATACTTCCGGTTCCGATTTCCAGATCTGCCTCCATTGCAGTCACCGGATTCTTACTTTCAAATTCCCCGGCTCCCATCTCCACACTCAGCTTCTCTGTCTCAATATCTCTGTTCAGATAAACAGTACCTGCACCCATCTCAATCTCCAGCTCCTGAAGCTTAACATCTTCCGGATAAGAAATACACACCTTTCTGTTCTTAGACAGTTTTTTTGTGCTTTTGACCTTAAGAGTATCTGAACTCTCCTTCACTGTCACATTCTTCCCACTGTCATCATAAACTCTGACACAGAAACTGTCACCCTCTTCCAGGATCAGATCATCGTACTTCAGCTCTATATCCAGCTTTGCGGGCTGATACTTCAGCTGATATACAGTGCCATCTTCCTCATCCTCATCAACAGCGCGGGCATAATCCTCACTGTCGTCATAATCATCGCTGTCATCATAATCACTACTATCGTCATAATCATCATCGTCATCATAATCATCGCTGTCATAGTCATCGCTGTCATCATAATCATAATCCCCGTCTGCCACCAGAAGCACCCTTTTCAGGCTTTCCACCCCTGTCAGTTCCGACATACTGGCTCCCATAACACCACCGGCAGTTGTCAGCCCGATTCCCACAGCACCAAAAATCCCCGCTGCGATCAACATTCCTTTTGTAAACTTCTTCATTTAACCGCCTCCTTTCTCTTTCTGTAAAGTACCCTGTTAAAAAAGTCGGTAATCTTCCGAAACCACTTCGGCACAATACGTACTGCGACACTGATCAGCCCCAATACCATAAGGATTGCCAGAGCAATCATAAGACATCCAATTCCTATTGTCATGATCCCGGTTCCGATCATTACAGTCAAAAGCCCTGCTCCAGCCACAACAGCTGCAAGCCCGCCAACCAGTAAAGCCACAGCGCCTATACCCAATCCAACGATCAGCCAGAACGGAAGCAGTAAGATTCCAACTGCAAATGTCAGAATCCCACCAACAGCCCCCTTAACAAAGGGAGAGATAAAAACCAGCAGAATCACCGCAAGGATCAGCACCGCCTGATTCCCCTTTCTGAAAAAACGCTTCCCTGTTCCCGACTCTTCTCCATATTTCTCAGGCATCTGTCCTCTCTCTTTAGTTCGGGCATCCTCATAGCCATGCTCCGTATATTCTCCATACTCATAGCCTCCTGCCGAACCTTTCAGATCCGCCTTGATAATCGCTGCAACCTTCTCGGGACTTCCAAGTTCCCTGAGCACCGAAGCTTCATTCTCAGCTCCTGCATCATCGAAATAACTATTATAAAAATCAAGGGCATCCTGCCTCTCTGTCTCGGAAATATCAGCAAGCAGCTTCTCCAGCGCCTGCATAAACTGCGCCCTGTCCATCATCCTATTCCTCCCTCAAACATCCCGCTTATCTTGGATGCATAAATTTTCCATTCAGCTTTATAAAACTCCAGCTGCGCAGCACCTCTGTCCGTCAGCTTATAATAACGCCTGTTACGCCCTGCATACGCCATATCATAAACCTCCAGACAATCATCCTTCTGCAGCCTCCTGAGCACCGGATACAAAGTAGACTCCGAAACATCCAGAACTCCACGCACATCCTGCGTGATCTTATACCCGTAAGTCCCTTCCTTCTCCTTAGAAACAACCGCCAGAACAACCGCATCCAGAAGCGCAGCACCCGTATTAAAAACCATATGCTCACTCCCTCGTTTCAATTATGTTCTGTACAGACAGCATCATCTCTGCAATCCAGCCTTAGAGCGTGTCTGAAAAATGCTCCAGACTATACCAAAGGTAAACGCCATTTCACATCTGATACATTTATTCCATCCTGTTCACATACTATACAGAACATCAATATTGTTTTGTTAACGATATTATATGATGTATAATATGATTTTGTCAATACTATTTAGCAAAAATCATTTATACTTTATAATCATTTTGATACCTTTACCGAAAATACCTCCTTAACGTCTTCCGGTTTACTATAGCACTCCTCATAAATAATGTATTTAAAAGCATTGCTATATATCAATTTCTTATTTCATAAATTACTGCAAACAATCCAGTCCATCATAGCGTGAAGTCCTGCTGAACTGTCTTGATTGCATTATTTTATTAAATTGCTATAGTATTTCATAAACTTAATATTCCATAAACCTCACGTTATACTACAGTTATTTTCAGTAAACAGCGCAGGAAAATATATCTGTCTGAGTGCATTTGCAGGCATCTTAGATCTTCTTAGCCGGTAGAAATCTGCGTTATGGAGAAAAATCGCAACCTGTCTGAGCGAAGCCTGCAGCGGAGCGAGTTTTGCATTTTTCTCCATGCTTTTAGCAGATTTTTACCGGCTTAGAAGATCTTAGATGCCGAAACCGCACTCAGACAGATATATTTTCCTGCGCGTCCCCACCCACCAATCAAAAACTACAGCAAAGGAAACCAACCCATTATGAACGAAAATACAACACAACTCCACCCCGCATTCCTCACCCGAATGAAAGAAATGCTCGGCAACGAATACCCCGCCTTCCTCTCCAGCTTCAGCGCCCCCCGAACCTACGGCCTGCGCATAAACACCTCCAAGATCACCTGCGAAGACTTCGAAAACCTGTCTCCATTTCCAACCCGTCAGATCCCATGGATCAAAAACGGCTACTTCTACGATGAAGACATCCGTCCTTCCAGATGCCCATACTACCAGGCCGGCCTCTACTACCTTCAGGAACCCAGCGCCATGACCCCCGCCTCCCGCATCCCCATCGAGCCAGGTGACAGAGTCCTGGACCTCTGCGCAGCCCCGGGCGGCAAGGCAACTGCAGCAGGCGCAGCACTTCAGGGACAGGGACTTCTGGTAGCAAACGATATCAGCACTTCCCGCGCCAGAGCCCTCCTTCGCAACCTGGAACTCTTCGGCATCCCAAATGTCTTCGTAGCAAACGAAACACCTGCAAAGTTAACCAAAGCATTCCCCGAATTCTTCGATAAGATCATCCTGGATGCTCCATGCTCCGGAGAAGGAATGTTCCGTAAGGAAGAAGCACTTGCCAAAGACTGGACTCCCGAAAAATCCATGGAGCTTTCCGAAATCCAGAAAGAGCTTATCCTCCAGGCAGCCGATATGCTCCGTCCCGGCGGACTGATGCTTTACTCTACCTGCACATTCGCGCCTGCAGAAGACGAACAAACTGTTTCCTGGCTTCTGGAAAACCGTCCTGACATGGAACTGGCAGAAATGGAAGATTATGAAGGCTTCTCCCATGGAGTTCCTGAATGGGGAAACGGAAATCCTGAGCTTACCAAATGCATCCGGATTTTCCCACACAAAATGAATGGAGAGGGACACTTCCTTGCGCTCTTCCGTAAAAAAGGACAGGCAATCAAGGAAAGCTCCCGTCCTCACACAAAACCGGACAAAAACGCATTTCCACTGATTGCGGAATTTCTGAACGAAATCGGTCTGAAAACCCTCTGCGGTCAGCCATTTGACTGGGAACGTGTGGAAATCCGCGGTGATAAAGCCTACTATCTTCCCCCGGTTGCCCACAACTTCCGCGGCATCACCTTCTTAAGAAACGGTCTCTATCTCGGTGACCTGAAGAAAAACCGCTTCGAGCCGTCTCAGCCACTTGCACTGGCGATCCGCAAAGATGAAGCAGAAGCAGTCATCTCTCTCTCCGCTTCTGACGAAAGGATCACCAGATATTTAAAGGGCGAAACCTTAAATATCGAACCCGAAGAAGCAGCTCACAAAAAAGGCTGGCATCTCCTCTGTGCAGATGGATATCCCATTGGCTTCGGTAAACTGGTCAACCAGATCCTGAAAAACAAATATCCGGCAGGGTGGCGCGTATAACACGCGCTTATCCCTGCCGGATATTTGAATTCACAATAATAATATTTATTCCGCTCACAGCAATATCTCTTTGTGCAATGTAAACGAATAAATGATCTTCTCCTTCACTCTTTTCCCCGTCATCCGTTCCAATGCCCGGGCATAATCCTCAAGCTGCACATGATACAGATCGATCAGCTTCTGTTCCTGTCCTCTCTTCACTCTATCCGTTTTATAGTCCACAAGAACAATCTCATCCCTTTCCATAAAATAGGCATCGATAATTCCCTGCACCAGCACTGTTTCGTTCTTCCACCCATCATCGAGCATAGAAGCACTTCTCTGAATCACAAAAGGCTGTTCTCTGTAAAGATGTTTTTTCATGGCAGCCTTCTTCATCCTCTGCCCCAGCCCGGACTCCACAAACCTCCTGATATCCCGGATCCGGATACATTCTGCTTCCTGCTCTGTCATCTTCCGGCTCTCCAGAAGTCTCTTTAACTGAGCCCGAAGCTGTTCCTCTGTATCTGCTTCTGCATAATCCAGACATTCCATTACTCTGTGATAAGCAGTACCTCTGGCAGCCCCCTTATACTCTTCCTGCTTCTCTGCCATAAATGCGGGAACCGGCGCTTCCTGTTCTTCCTCCTGCTCTTCGGCAGACACACTGATATTCTCTTCCAGTTCACTTTCATCATGCCAGCTTCTCTTTTTCAGATCCGAAACACTGACTTTAACCGGAATATCTTCCAGATATTTATACGGATATACAAAGGAAAATCTCTTCTCTATCTCTTCCTTCACAGCCTCATCATACACTTTATTTTCATCCCAGTTCTTCAGATATTCCTCCTGCATCTGGTTTCCTGCCTGGATGAGAACTGCTTTTTCTGTCATCTGACGGACAGTGATCTTTTTTATCACAAACTCAGAGATATCATCGTAAATCCCCGGCTGTTTCTTCATGAGGATTCCATATTCCCACAGAAGTTCACTCATGGCCCGATGCCGCACCAGTGCAGGCAGTACAAAAGCCCAGTAATTCTTTGCTTTCATTCTGGTTCCCAGTGGGAGCAGTTCTTCTTCCTCATCCAGAAAACGCGACAGCGACAGCATCTGCTTTTCCAGCTTTCCGACTGTTCCTGTAAGGATCAGTTTCTCTTTTGCTCTTGTCATGGCAACGTAAAGTACCCTCAGTTCCTCTCCCAGACTCTCCTTCAGAAGCTGTCTTCTGATCACCTGCTTATTCAGCGAAGATGCGATCACCCGTTTCTCCGGTATGATAGCATCAGTCCCTATTCCCAGTTCCGGATGAAGCAAAAGACCTGCATTCATATCCTGAAAATTAAACTGTTTTCCCATACCGGCCACAAATACTACCGGAAATTCAAGTCCCTTACTCTTGTGGATCGTCATGATCTCCACTGCTGTATTGCCCGCTCCTGTCAGATTGACTTCTCCATAGTCTACCTGATATGCCTGTAGCTGTTCGATATAACGAACAAAGTTAAACAGACCCCTGTAGCTTGTCTTCTCATAGTCCATAGCTTTCTCCACAAGCATGGTAAGATTTGCAAAACGCTGCTCCCCTCCCGGAAGTGCCCTTGCATAATCTCCATACCCGGTTTCTTTCAGCACATAAAGGATCAGTTCGTGGACCGGCGTATATGCAGCCATATTTCTTACCTTTTCAAGGAGACTCAGAAATCCTTTTAATTTAATATTCAGAGAGTTCTTTTCATCTGTTCGCAGATTACTGTTTAATAATTCAGATTTCAGCTTATCCGGATCCAGTTCTTTTTCGGGGATTTCATTTTCTCCTGCATATGCCGAAACACTCTCATAAAGCAGACCATCAGGATACTGTATTCTAAGCTCTGCCAGTTCCTGCGAAGTGCATCCGACGATCGGTGAACGAAGCACTCCCATAAGCGGAATATCCTGCAGCGGATTGTCACACACCTTCAGATAATTCAATACAGTCACAATCTCGGTTGCAGAGAAATATCCGGTTCTTGATGTACAATATACAGGGATTCCCTGAGACGCCAGCACTTCCCTGAAGGTTTCTGCCCATCCATAGGCAGTGCGCAGCAGGATTACAATATCCCCGTATTCCACAGGCCGGTATTCCTTCGTCTCTTTATCTACGATCTGTTCTTTTCCCACAATTTCTTTAATTCTCTGTGCAATGGCCAGCGCTTCCAGTTCCTGTCCGGTCTGATTTTCCATTTCTTTGCGGCTTCCCGATACACCTGGGTCTTCATAGTCCTGTACATCAGACAGTTCTTCTCCGTCTCTCTCGACCAGAAGAACCTCTGTCTTTACAAATTCCTCTGACTCTCCTTCCGGAAAAGAAGCTCCGGGATAAAGGGCTGCATCTTTGTCATAGGTAATCCCTCCCAGGTCTTCCCCCATGATCTGTCGGAAAATAAAGTTTACACTCTCCAGAACCTGTTCCCTGCTCCGGAAATTTTTGTGCAGGTCAATTCTCTGCTCCTGTGCTTCTTCTGTGGAATAACTTTTATATTTTTCCATGAAAAGCTCCGGCCTTGCCAGACGGAAACGATAGATACTCTGCTTTACATCTCCTACCATGAAGATATTTTTCTTCTGGTTGATCCACCCGGATACTGCTGTTGTCAGAAGCTCCTGCACTAAGTTACTGTCCTGATATTCATCCACCAGGACTTCATCATACTTTGCGGAGAGCTCTCTTGCAGCCTGAGACATATGGATTTCTTCCCCTTCTTTCGTCATCAGTATCTGCAGGGCAAAATGTTCCATATCCGTAAAATCCAGAATATTCTTTTCTCTCTTTGCCTCTCCGAACTGCTCTTTAAATTGCACAGTCAGCTCAACTAACATCTCTATTGGGCCTCTGATATATCTGATCACTTCCAGAAGTTCCTTCTCTGTACTCTGGAAATATCGCTGCCCCAGTTCCTTCAGAATCCCCTTTTCCTCATCCCGGAGATCTTTCACTCTCTGCTTCTTCTGTTCATCTACATCCGAAGCCTTCTTTGTGCTCAGCCGGGCAAATGAGGGTTTCATAAGTATTTCTGCAGTTGTATTATAATCTCTTTTCTCTGCCAGTTCCTGCAGACTTCTTATAAGAAGCAGATCACTGCTCAGTGCCTCATCATACAGATACGGACCATCCGGCTCTGAGCAGATTCTTCGCGCCTCCTGCACCAGAAGCTTCGCTTCCTGCAGTTCATCCTTCACTGCATCCCAGAGCATTTTCATCCACTCAGTCTCTCTTAACTCTTCCAGGGAATCAATCCTGTAATCATCCATACATCCGGACAGCCATTCCTGCGGAAAAGGATTGCTCATAGCCATTTCATATAATTTCTGTATCAGGTTTCCCAGATTATCATCTGACTTTCCCGTTGCAAAGCATTCCACGAATTTCTGAAACTTTTCATCTTTCCTGGCATAATATTCTTCAAGCAACGCTTTCACAACATCTCCTCGCAGAAGCTTCAGTTCCCCCTCATCTGCCGTCCGATATCCCGGATCCAGTCCTATCAGATGAAAGTAATTCCGGATAATATAGGCACAGAAACCATCAATAGTTGTAATCTGCGCAGTATGAAGCAGGGTTGTCTGTCTCTGCAGATGCTCATTATCGGGATCCTCACAGAGTGCTTTTTCAATAGCTGCCGAGATCCTCTCTTTCATTTCACCTGCTGCCGCTCTTGTAAATGTCATGATTAGCAGTCTGTCAATATCCACAGGGTGTTCTTTATCTGTGATCTTACTCAGGATACGTTCTACCAGTACTGCCGTTTTTCCGGACCCGGCTGCCGCACTGACCAGAATATTTCTGTCCCGCAGCCGTATAACCTCCTGCTGCTCCTTTGTCCACTGTACGCCCATCTTATTCTGCCTCCCTGTCAAATGCTTTCCATAATTCCTCATCAGAGAAGTTTTTCAGTCTGCGGAATTCATATCCTGACAGCCTGCGGTCAAATCCGCATACCGTCATATACGGACAATAAGTACACGCATTCTTTTTTCCGAGCTCATAGGGAGAAACCTCTGCATCTCCCTCCAGAATAGAACTTCTTATCTTCTCAATCTTCGTCCTTACATACCGTCCAAGCACTGCGAACTGTGTTCTGTCTGCCACAGAAGAATTTTTGCGAAAGCTTCCGTCCTTATTAAATGCGACAGGAATGGAGCCAAGGCTGCTGTCCATCCTGTACACAAGCTCCGGATCTGCCTGAACCAGCCCATTCATCTTCAGTTCTTTCATAAGACCTGCACTGACTGCTTCCACATCCGCATCTATCTTCTCCTGGATCATAGGATCCTTGATATTGTAATAGAAAACTCCCGCAGGAATAATCTCCTTATCCGGATATTTCTTCTGCTCTACACGCAGAGCACCATCCAGATAGATCATCAGCTGTAACTGCAGGCCATGATACAGATAAACCAGGTCAAAGGATGTATTTCCGGTTTTATAATCAATCACCTTCACATACACCTTATTCTGATCTTCCATAATATCTACTCTGTCAATCCGTCCTCCCCCGAAGGTTACCTCAAAGCCTTCCGGCTGAAATTCTCCCTGTTCCAGCTGTTTCTGAAGTGCCCATACCGTCCTTCGCAGAATTCTTCTTGTTCTCTCGATCATATATTCATTTCTGGCACTGCTTTTGAGCACTGTATTTCCATAATCTGCCACAATATTATCCAGACACCGGTCCGCAATCTCATTCCGTTCCTGTTCTGTCAGCTCTGTCCATTTCATGCCTCTTTTTCGTACTTCTTCTGCAAAGCTTTCCAGTGCTCCATGCATAACATTTCCCATATCCATAGGTTTAAACTCATATTCCACACGCTCGGTAAGCTTCATTCCATACTGAAGGAAATGTGCAAATGCACAGGCTGCAAAACGTTCCAGTCTGGTAGCACTGTAAGGTGAAACCTCTCCGTATAATGCCTTCGCCACACTCTGGCTGATAATGTCCTTTGGTTTTCCGGCAAAAGCCGACTGTACCAGCTTCTGTACTCTGCTTCTGTATTCCGGATTCCGCAGATACCAGCTATAAAGCTCTCCAAACATTGCATCCGTCTCATCTGCCTGCTCCAGAATATCCTCATGTTCTTTCTCTGTCTCCTGTACCAGCTTCTCCAGAAACAGATCAATCCCAGCTTCCGGATTTTCCGGATAACAATAATTGTTTATAGAATTTTTATGGGGTCTGACCCCGGCTCCGCCCTCAATTTCCAGCTTCGGATACAGACTGCGTATACTCCCGATCAGATATGCCGGACTTATGCCTTCTCCTTTTGCATTTGTATCACTATAGGAGAGGATCAGCTTTTCTCCCGGTTTCGTCATATTCAGATACAGATAAAACCTCTGCATATTCATCAGTTCTTTAGGCCCCGGTGCCAGTTCCACTCCCTGCTCCTGGAAGAAATCCCTGTCAAGCTCTGATAAGATTCCGCCTGTCTGTGTGCTCTTTGGGATATTTCCCTCATTCACGCCAACAAAGAACAACGCCTTAATCTCCTTTAAGCGGGATCGTTCCATATCACCCACCATTACCTGATCTATGCTCGGCGGAATCAGCGCTACTTTTGCCTGAGAAAGTCCTGATTCCAGAAGCTGTCGGAACTCCTGTCTGTTTACCGTTTCTTCGCCAAGAATCTCAACCATCTTATCCAGCAGGTCCATCACAATTCCATAAATCTGGTTATATTCTTTTTCCATTGCTTTATCGCCTGACTCTTTAAACTTTCGCTCCTGTCGTTTCAGTTTCTGCCAGACATTGCTTTTTTGGATAAACTCATAGAGAATCCGGCAGTACTCTTCCACTGTCTTCTTCCCGGAACCAAACCCCTGCGCAAGTTCCCTTACTTCTTCCGCAAAGATTTCTCTGATCTCATTCAGTTCCTGTATCTTCTCCGCTTCCATTCCTCTGTATACACGAACCCATTTTTCAGACCATTTCTTATATCCCCGGATTCCCAGCGCCAGCACGTAATTCTCCAGCTTATCAGCCTGTTCTCTGGTAACTTCTGACATCCCGCATCTGAGATAACGGAAAACACTCTCATAAGGAAATCCCTGTACCGCCATCTCCATGGCAGCGCGCAGATACTCCACAAAAGGATTCATCATTACCGAATGCTTCTCATCAATAAAATATGGAATATCTGCCTCCTCAAATACCTGTGCTGCAAGTCTTGCATATTCTTCCAGATTTCCTGTGATCACTGCAATTTCACCATAGCGGTATCCGCAGGTACGCACAAGTTCTGACATCCTTCTGGCAGCCTCCCGCATTTCTTCCAGGGGGGATGGCGCAGTAAATATTTTTATCTCCTGCTGTTCTTCGGCATACACGCCCTTTCTGTAGCGGAAGATATTTTTCTCCAGAAACTGTAAGGCAGGTGCCTGTGCAAACCGGGACTGTCCGGATGGTTTCAGATACACTGGATCCTCCAGATCTCTGGTCAGCCCTGCAAGTGTCCGTATCATCTGCTTGCTCATAAAGAAAAGCTGATAAGTTTTTCCCGGAGAAAAAGCATCCTCCCGTTCATCCATAGTCACAGTAACACTTATGCGATCAGCAATGACCAGAAGTTCCCTGAGCACATTGACCTGAATTGGCGTGAATCCGGTAAATCCATCAAAGAGAAATTCCGCTCCCTTAAGTTTTTCGGAAAAGGGAAGCTGTTTAAGCAGGACATCCATCACTTCTTCCCCTGTCATATAATGCCCCTTCAGAAATTCCCTGAATGACTGATAAAGGATTCCCACATCCTTAAGCTTAATTTCAAGTAATGGCTGATCTTTGGCCTTCTCTTTCATTTCTGCCAGATTCTCTTCTCTGATATCATACTGCATAAATTCTGAAACCAGAGACTTCACCTCATCCAGATATCCCGGCTTATTCATCTGACTTCCCAGATAGGCAAGTTCCTTTCTGTGCTGCTGCACCATTTTCTGCAGCACCATGCTTTTTCCCGTATCTTCCAGAACCTTTCTGTTATCTCCACCGGTTTCTTCAAATACACGGTACGCAAGACGTTCAAAGCTCAGGATGTCAATATTCAGGATTCCTTTTCCCGGATGCATTTCCACCAGCGTCTTCTGTGTCTGCATGGTAAACTGCTCCGGAACAATAATATAGTAATTTCTCTCCGGGTGTTCCATGGACTCCCGGATTACTCTCTCATATGCAAAATAAGACTTTCCGGCACCGGAACTGCCGATAATAAACTGTAATGACATTCTTCTCTCCTTACTGTCGGTTACTCACATTCGTTGTTTCAGTATATCATAATTTAAGCACTTCTGTAATAGAATATACAAAACCATCCAGGAGGCGTGTACCATGAGTGCAAAAACAAAAATCATAGTCCTACATATGAAGGAAGTTATATACACCGGCATTTTCCTTCTTCTTGCTGTCATCCTGGCTATTGTACTTTTCTTCATGTTTGGACCCGGTCAGAAAAAAAGTGCCTCAGCCGATGCCAAAAGCCTGTACAAACCGGGAATTTATACTTCCTCCATCGACCTGAATGAAAACACCTTTGACCTGGAAGTAACCGTTGACTCTGACAGGGTAACTTCCATCCGTCTGGTAAATTTAAGCGAAAGCACCGCAGCCATGTTTCCTCTCATGGAACCGGCTCTGGAATCACTGGCCAGCCAGATCTATACCTCCCAGTCGCTGGAAAACATCCAATATTCCGAAGATCAGAAGTATACTTCCATGATTCTTTTGAATGCAATTGAAACAGCACTGAAAAAAGCGGAGAACAACTGATCGTTCTCCGCTTCGCCATGCAAAATCACGCGGATAGAATCCTCCACTCCGCTATGCGATTCTAAATATCCATATTTTCAAGCTGCTCCAGCCATACTCCTGCACTTGCATCACTTGGCATTCTCAGATCACCTCTCGGTGAAACCGCAACGCTTCCCACCTTCGGGCCATCCGGAAGGCAGGAACGTTTAAACTGCTGTGCAAAAAATCTCCAATAGAAGGTTTTCAGCCATTTGAAGATTGTCTCCTTATCATACATTCCTTCAAAAGTCTCACATGCCAGCCTGTAAATTTTCTCCGGTTCAAATCCTGCACGAAGCATATAGTACAGATAGAAATCGTGAAGTTCATAAGGTCCCACCAGATCTTCTGTCTTCTGTGCGATCTTGCCATCCTTAGGCGGCAGAAGCTCCGGACTTACCGGTGTATCCAGAATATCAAGAAGAACCTCTGTCAGCTTCTCATCTTTGCAGGTATCCGCATAATAACGTACAAGATGACGCACCAGAGTTTTCGGCACTGAAGCATTCACGCCGTACATGGACATATGGTCACCATTGTAGGTTGCCCATCCCAGAGCCAGCTCAGACAGATCTCCTGTTCCCACCAGAATCGAGCCATCCTGATTTGCACTGTCCATCAGGATCTGCGTTCTCTCTCTTGCCTGGCTGTTCTCATAAGTCACATCATGCACAGACGGATCATGAGCAATATCCCGGAAATGTACATTTACTGCTTCTTTGATATTGATCTCACTTAAAGTCGCACCCAGACACTGACTTAATTTGCAGGCATTCTGATAAGTTCTGTCTGTGGTTCCAAAGCATGGCATGGTAATACAGTGAATATCCTTTCTGTCCGCACCGGAAAGATCAAAGGCTCTTGCGATCACAAGCAGTGCCAGTGTGGAATCCAGACCTCCGGAAAGTCCCACTGTTGCCTTATGGCAATGGATATGATCCATACGTTTCTTAAGTCCCATTGCCTGGATATTCAGAATTTCATCACAGCGCATATCCCTTTCTTCTTTTCGTGAAGGTACGAAAGGATACTGAGAATATTTTCTGGTCAGTTTTGTCTCTTCCACATTCAGATGGAAGCACACTTTAATGTGATCACTGTCGTCAGCCGGCTGATAAGTAGTCAGTCTTCTTCTCTCATCGTTCAGCCTCTGCACATCAATCTCACTGTATACAATACCATTGTGGAAACGTTTTCCTTCCGCAAGGATCACTCCATTCTCTGCAATCATATTCTGACCGCCAAAGACCAGATCCTGTGTGGACTCACCTTCTCCTGCATTTGCATATACATATCCGCACACCAGACGTGCAGACTGTCCGGAAACAAGATCTCTGCGGTAGCTGTCCTTTCCGACCATCTCATTGCTGGCTGACAGATTCACAATCAGATTCGCTCCTGCCTGTGCATGGAGAACGCTTGGCGGCAGTGTCACCCATAAATCCTCACAGATCTCTGCTGCTGCCACAAGCTCCGGCTCCTCCTCACAGATAAAAAGAATATCTGTTCCGAAAGGAACTCTCTTTTCCTCAATATCCACATATTCCAGACATCCAAGACCTGACGCAAAATGGCGCTGCTCATAAAATTCTCCATAGTTTGGAAGATAAGTTTTCGGAACCAGCCCAATGATCTCGCCTCTGTTTAAAACTGCTGCCACATTATATAATTTTCCATGATTTCTGAAAGGCACACCTACAAAAACAAGGGCATCCACATCAGCAGTTTCCTTTGTGATCTTCAGCAAAGTTTCCCAGGCGCTGTCGAGAAGACGTCTCTGCAGGAAAAGGTCCTGACAGGTATAGCCTGTGATACAAAGCTCCGGAAAAACCATAACCTTCACATGTTCTTTTTCCATCTCATGGATCAGTCTGATAATCTCATTTCCATTGGCATTGCAGTCTGCAACTGTGATATAAGGTGTTGCGGCTGCTGTTTTGATATAACCGTTTTTCATTTTCTACCTCTTCTTCCCTGTGCTCCGGCAGATCTATCTGTCAGTACATTTGCATCTCTTATTTACATTTACGCAGGATTTCTTTCAGTTCTTCCACTGTAAATTCATAATTCTTATTACAGAAATGGCAGTTCATCTCGATGGACTTACCTTCCTGGATCATTTCATTGAGTTCTTTTCTTCCGATGCTGATCAGGGCTTTCTCCACTCTTTCTCTGCTGCAGTTACAGTAAAATTCCGTAGGAACTTTCTCATTGATCTCCATGTCAAAGCCCTCCAGAACTTTCTCAAGCAGACTTTCAGGAGTATGCCCCTCTTCCAGAAGATTTGTGACAGATGTGATTTTCTGCACATTTTCCTCAAGCTTCGCAATTGTGCTCTCTTCTGCAAACGGCATC
This sequence comes from Blautia sp. DFI.6.71, assembly GCF_020593585.1. NCBI lineage: Bacteria > Bacillati > Bacillota > Clostridia > Lachnospirales > Lachnospiraceae > Blautia > Blautia sp. DFI.6.71. The sequence goes on along the minus strand of NZ_JAJDMJ010000014.1, from coordinate 40,793 downwards.
AGCTGCACGATAAATCCGCCAGCCTGACGTACTGTATTGTCTTTATTCATAAGAACTCCGAGACCAACTGCTGACGGTACCTGTTCACTTGTAGCAAAATAATAGGTAAGGTCTTCTGCGATCTCACTGGTCTGAAGCGCAACCTGGCCAACATAAGGCTCTTTCAGTCCCATATCCTTGATCACGTTCATAAATCCTACTCCGACAGCACCTGCAACATCCAGTTTGCCCTTGCTGTTTGCCGGGATACATACATCAGGATTTCCCACATATCCCTTTACACGACCTTTGGAATCTGCTGTCACAGTAATTCCTTCCAGAGGACCTCCTGCCTTAATCTGAAGTGTGAGGACATCCTTATCCCCCTTCATCATGGTACCCATCATGGCACCTGCTGTAAGCAGACGTCCCAGTGCCGCTGTTGCAACCGGGCTTGTATTGTGATCCTGTCTCGCTGTTTCTACTGTTTCTGTAGTAACTGCCGCAAATGCACGAATCTGATCATTCGCTGCAATTGCTCTGATAATATAATCGTTCATTCGTTTATTACTCCTGTTATTTCTTTCATATTATTTTCATTTTGTCCATGGCTTAACATCAAATCAATAGCAATTCCCGTAAATAATGCATTAATTAAGAGGCCTGCTATAATTGCATCAATCCGCGCGATGTGTCTCAGGTTTCTCCGGAATCCTTCCATGATATCCGTTCTGTGCACTTTTTCCATGCTCTCTTGCAACAAAAGTCAGACGTTCACAATTCTCATCACCCGGATTATGAGTATATGCATCACAGACTGCCACCAGTTCCATTCCTGCTTTCACAATCATAGCCTTGATTGCTTCTATGGAATATGCTTTCTGTACATGTTCCTCCTCACACTTCTCATACAATCCGTCTTCTCTTGGAAGAAAAAGTGCCAGTTCATATACATTCAGGGCATTTTCCCTGTCATAACTGTTCTCCCAGATAAAGCTTCCGTCCTCTCTGTCCTCAGCAATAGTCGTATCGCCGATCACATCCCGGTATTTATGGATCGTATTCATATCAAAAATGAACAGTCCGCCCGGATCCAGATAATTATTTACCAGTGCAAAAAGATACTCCAGATCTTCCTCGTCCGTCAGATAATTCATACTGTCACAGACACTGATCACAGCACGAACCGTACCATATAACTCAAAATCCTGCATATCCTGCAAAAGATACAGAATATCATGACCGGATTCTGCCCGCTTCTCCATAGCCTCTGCAAGCATCTCCTCAGAATTATCGATACCGATCATATCATATCCGGCATCTGCAAGCATCTCTGTCACAGTACCTGTTCCACATCCCAGCTCCAGAACCAGACCATCCCTGATCCCGTCCTGAGCCAGTGTTTCTATAATATAGTCTGCCCATTCACGATAGTTTACATTATCCATGAAAACATCATAAACACCGGCAAATCTTCCATATGATTCCATTCATCAGCCCTCATTATCTACCTGTTTTACTGTTCACTCCGTTCACAGCAACACATATTTTCCCTGCTATTCTACCACAACATCCGTTCTTATGTAAATAACAGGTTGGTCTCTGTCAGCGCAAAAAAGGACGACTGTTTTTTACAGCAGCCGTCCTTTTCAACTTTTCTGTTACTGATTCTTAGGCATATAGCGGACATACGCCGGTTCTCCATGATAGTAATAGTCAACGCCATTCTCATCATAAACGTCCTCACCATTAGCAAAATCATAGGTATTTCCGTCATCATCACACCATGTACCGTCACCGTTCGGATAAATTACAAGCGGATATCCGTCGGAGTTTCTGTAAATAGTTCTTGTCTGATCTGTATCATAGTCCGGATCATCTGTTCCTACAGGTGTTCCATCTGCATAATATCCATTGGAGGAACCATCGTCATAATCATAAGATCCGTCGCTGCTGCCATCAGAAGTATAGTCTGATGAACTGTAATCTGATGAACCGCCCGATGAAGTATCACTGTAAGAACCGTCTGTGCCTGCTGAAGAACTTCCATCTGATGAACTGCCGGATGCTGTTTGGTCTGTACCTGCAGCCGCTGTTCCTGTAGTTCCTGAAGTGCCGTCCGCAGTTGTACCTGCTGTAGTTCCTGAAGTTTTTCCTGTTGCTGCTACTTTCAGTACAGAATCACCGGAAATAGTGAATGAATCAACAGAAGTCTTGATTCCTGCCAGTGCTTTCTCATCCTTTACAGAACCTGCAACACTGTAAAATTCTGTTGTATTATCTGTGAAATATTTATTTACAACATATTTATAGTCACTCTTGTCAGTGAGGTAATGAACTGTATAGCTGTAAACATTTACACCGCTGACTTCCTCTGATTTATAATCCTGGATCTCAAAATCTGTACCTTCTACAAGATTATCTGCCTTTACAAGTGCAGAGGCTGTATCCTGTGAGCTTGGAATGATCGCCACAGACATATCCTCCTCACCGGAACCATGCAGGATCAGGAGTTTGCCCTGTTTCGGTGACTCGAAGCTTAACATATCGTCAGAATCTGATTTATTCGCCCATGTCGCATCCGGAAGTTTAATGGATACTGCTTTGTTCTTAGATGTATAGGTGGTATTCTGGGCATTGGCCGGTGCAGGGGTAGGAGTTGCTTTCGCTGCTTTGGTTGGCTCCGGTGTAGGAGTTACCTGTACCACACTTGAATCCTCGTCACTGCCACCTCCAAAGTTACATGCAGTCATGGAAACAGATAATACAGTTGTTAAGGCCAATAACATTAGTACTCTTTTATTTTTCATAATATCCTCCTTAGAATAGATATATAGTCTTCAGGTAATATTTGATATCAGGTCAGGAGAGGAAACCTCTCTCTGATATTATTATAACTGTTCCGTACTTTATAAAATATGATGTCAGGGTCAAAAGATATTTTGCCCCTAACATTATATATTTTACAATTTCATTACATAGATGTCAATGTCGATTTCTCAGCCTTCTGCGATTTGCATAGTCTGTCATAACGCCATTTTTCTGCTTCATCATACCATTTATCTTTTTTTCTCTGTAACTGAGAGATTACTTGTTACTGTTCACACACCACTATCCTGAGACATACAAGCCAAAATTCCATTGCCGCAGGCAATCTGGAATGAATTTTGGCTACGTTACTGTAAACGGAGCGAACAGTAACGATTACTTTTTTATTTTTCCACTTCATACATATGCAGTTCATGAAGGGCTCTTGTTGCAGCGATATATCTCGCCTGACGCACAAGCGGGCTCTGGTCTTTCTGCGGAAATACTGCAAATACCTGATCAAATTCCAGACCTTTTGCCAGATAGAATGTCGTAACTGTAAGACCTTTCTTAAAGCTTGTGCTGTTTCTGTCCAGATAAGACAGACGTTCTTTTATATCAAATCCTTTTTCTCCCAGAATTTCTTTCAGAAGAAGCCACATATGTTCTGCTTCTTTCTCTGTACGCAGGACAACCGCTGCTGTTTCATATTCTTCTTCGCCGAGTTTCAGAGTTTCTGCAATCTCTTCCGCAGCATGGCTCATATTTGCAAATATTTTCTCCTCCACCGGAGCACCATGACGTTCAAAGAGTTCCATATCTTCAATACCCGCAAGCTGATTTGCATAAGACGCAATCTCTATGGTGTTACGGTAACTCTTATTCATAATGATCTTGTGGATATCCCTCCCGAAAATCTTCGGAAGAAATTTCAGCACATCCTGCTGTTTATCATCCATAGTCTGTGCCCGGTCACCCAGGATCGTCATTCTGCAGGAGAAAATCCTCTGCAGAATTTCATACTGAAGCCTTGAGTAATCCTGCATCTCATCTACCACCAGATGTTTGATATTGCTTCTTCCCTGCTGGCTCTGCAAACGATATTTCAGGTAAAGAACAGGATAAACATCCTCATATTTCAGCTTCCTTTTCTCATAAGAAACACGCGGAAGTCCTTTGTATCCATTTTCTTTCAGGAACTGACTGTAGATCACATAAAGATCTCTGGTCACATACAGCTTCATGAATTTCTCACGGATCAGGTCTTTCTCATCATCCGCCAGATCACGATCCCTCAGGGTTTCCACCTCGTCAATGAAATAATCTGCCACTGCATCCATTCTTGAAAGAAGCGGAAAATCCTGGAATTTAAAATAGAACAGTTCAATAATCTCTGATTCTATCTTTACAAATCCCTTATATTCCACATCTTTAAAATTCATCAGCCGGTCTTCCAGTTCCACCAGATAGCGTTCCATAAGATTTATAAATTTCATGGACTGCTTTTCCTCTGCCAAAGAAGCTTTCTGCGGAAAACGGATTCTGCGTTCAATTTCATCATAGCGGTCTTCGCAGTCAGAAACTGTATCCCGAAGCTGCTTATAAGCAAAAAGATCAAAGCTCATTTCCTTAATATTCTCTTCTCCCAGTTCAGGAAGGATATGGGAAATATAATCGGAAAACACTCCATTTGGTGACAGGATCAGAATATTGGAAGACTTCAGATTCTGTCTGTCATGGTAGAGAAGATAGGCGATCCTGTGAAGCGCCACGGAAGTTTTCCCGCTTCCTGCTGCACCCTGGATCACCATGATCCTGTCTTTGGTATTTCGGATAATGGCATTCTGCTCCTTTTGAATGGTACGGATAATGTTCTTAAGCTGTACCTCACCGTTACTTCCCAACTCTGCTTTCAGGATCTCATCATCAATCTTCACATCACTCTCAAATTCGTAGATCATTTTTCCGTTGCGGATCTTATACTGCCATTTCGAAGCAACCTCGCCATGAATCTCGCCCATGGGAGCCTCATAAGAAGCCGGTCCTTTGTCATAGTCATAAAACAGACCGCTTACCGGAGCACGCCAGTCGTATACTAATGGAATATGCCCTGCTTTCTCTGCGAAATTTCCAATTCCAATATAAAAGATCTCCGGTTCGTCCTCTCCTTCGTAAATGAAATCCACTCTTCCGAAGAATGGAGAATCTGCCATTCTGCGAAATCTCTGTTTCAAAATCAGCTGCTCTTCATTTGCGGAAATCTGGCGGAACAATGCCTGCTGATTATCATAATTCTCATAACCATACTGGTCCATCTCTGTATAATTTTCCCAGTAATACTCATGCATTCCCTCAATCTCTTTCTGGCCTTCCACCAGAGAAAGGCTGATTTCTGTGATACGTTCTTTTAATTTTTCCAGCACATAGCCCAGATATTCTCTGCCGTTTTTCTTATCTGTCATATTGTTGATATCCTCTGATATTTGCAACTGTTCAGTAACTTCACAGCTACAATACTCCTTATTATTGTTATCATTTTCTCTTATTATTATGATGATAAAATATAGTTACTGTTCACTCCGTTCCCAGCAACACGCTTCGCGATGCAGGAAATATGAACCTCCTTGTGCAATGCCCAAGGAGTATCGTTTGCTTCGCAAACTTAATTTATGCTAATCGCATAAATTCGCGCGGTATGTCTCGGGTTTTCTGTGACCTTCGCTCACAAAAAACACCTCGCGGGATATTACCAGTGAACAGTAACAAAATATATCAATTTTCGTAGATTGGTTTTTAATTATAACATATTACCCTCTTACAGAAAAGACGTAAATCCGGCAAAAATCCCTCAGCCGGTATCTGTATGATTCTATATCTTCCTGGCGAAGGAAATATCTGCATTAGCCTGAAACCAGATATATTCTCTTTCACAAATACCCCTGAGGGATTGTAACTTTATATTTTAAGCAGTTGCCTTATTCTCAAACTGGCTGTTATACAGATCAGCATAGAAACCTTTCTTAGCAAGGAGTTCTTTATGATTTCCCTGCTCGATAATATCGCCGTCTTTCATAACCAATATCAGATCTGCATCCTTGATGGTAGAAAGTCTGTGTGCAATAACAAAGCTTGTTCTTCCTTTCATCAGGTTATCCATAGCCTTCTGGATACGCACTTCGGTTCTGGTATCTACAGAGGAGGTTGCCTCATCCAGGATCAGGATCTTATTATTGGCAAGAATTGCCCTGGCAATAGTGAGAAGCTGTTTCTGTCCCTGGGAAATATTACTGGTTTCTTCATCCAGAACCATGTCATAGCCGCCCGGCTGCTGCATGATAAAGTTGTGCACATGGGCTGCCTTTGCTGCTGCGATTACCTCTTCATCTGTGGCATCCAGACGTCCGTAACGGATATTTTCCATAATGGTTCCTGAGAACAGCCAGGTATCCTGAAGCACCATACCAAACATCTCTCTCAGACTGCTTCTGTTAAAGTCTTTGATGTCATAACCGTCTACCTTAATATTTCCGCCATTGAGATCATAGAATCTCATAAGCAGTTTCACCATAGTTGTCTTTCCTGCACCTGTGGGACCTACAATTGCAATCTTCTGGCCATCCTTCACATCTGCCGAGAAGTCATTGATAATGATCTTATCCGGATTGTAGCCAAATTTTACATGCTCAAACTGTACATCTCCTGTAAGGGTATTAACATCTACAGGATTCTTCTCATTCTGGCTTTCTTCCGGCTCCTCCAGGAATTCAAATACTCGTTCGGAAGCTGCTGCTGAGGACTGTAACAGGTTGGTAACCTGTGCGATCTGCTGGATTGGCTGTGTAAAGTTACGGATGTACTGGAAGAAGGACTGGATATCACCGACTTCAATACTTTTTTGGATTACAAACACGCCGCCCAGGAGAGCTACCATTACGTATCCAAGGTTACCTACAAACTGCATGATCGGCATCATCATTCCTGAGAAGAACTGAGATTTCCATGCAGATTCATAAAGCTTCTGATTGTCTTTTTCAAATTCTTCTACTACATCATTCTCCTTGTTGAAAACTCTGACCACATTATGGCCGCCGAAATTCTCTTCAATCTGACCGTTTACTTTGCCCAGATAGCTCTGCTGATTCTGGAAATATTTCTGGGAATGCTTCATGACAGTCTGGATGATGAACATGGAAACCGGCAGGATCAGAAGTGCTGCCAGAGTCATCCACACGTTGATGGAAAGCATCATAATAAATACACCGATCAGGGTTGTCACTGATGTGATCAGCTGCGTCAGACTCTGGTTCAGACTCATCTGCAGAGTATCCACATCATTGGTAATACGGGAAAGGATCTCACCGTTTGTTCTGCTCTCATAATAATTCAGAGGCAGTCTGTTGATTTTCTTTGAAATATCTTTTCTCAGATTATAGGTAACATCATTGGAGATCCCGGACATGACAAAGCCCTGTACAAAGGAAAAGCATGCACTTAACACATATAATCCAAGTGTCCATAACAGGATCATCCCGATCTTTCCGAAGTCAATTTCACCGGTTCCGTTTACCTTGGCAACCAGACCGTTAAACAGCTCTGTGGTCGCCTTACCTAAAATCTTAGGTCCTACAATACTAAACACAGTTCCCGCTACTGCAAAAATAAACATCAGTATAAAGCGGAATTTATATCGTCCCATATAACGGAAAAGCTTAGCCATGGAGCCCTTGAAGTCTTTTGCCTTTTCGCCGGACATCATACGTCCATGTCCTCCCATAGGACCTCTTCTTCTCTGTTCGCTCATGCCAGTTCCTCCTCTGATAACTGAGATCTTGCAATCTGCTGATATACCTCACAATTTGCCATCAGTTCCTTATGAGTTCCAATACCTGCCATATGTCCGTCGTCCAGTACAATGATCTGATCTGCACCAAGGATGGTACTGATCCTCTGGGCAACGATCACAGTAGTTGCATCCTTGGTGTACTCCTTCAATGCCTTTCTTAACTGACTGTCAGTCTTAAAGTCAAGGGCAGAGAAGCTGTCATCAAAGATAAAGATTTCCGGTTCCTTTGCAATGGCTCTGGCAATGGACAGACGCTGTTTCTGTCCGCCCGAAACATTGGTACCTCCCTGTGATACAGGAGATTCATATTTCTCCGGTTTGGTATCAATAAATTCTGTAGCCTGTGCAACCTCTGCTGCTTCCTTTACCTGTGCATCAGTGATCTCCGGCTTACCATAGCGGATATTGGAATCAATGGTACCTGAGAAAAGTACACCCTTCTGCGGCACATATCCCAGCTTATCACGAAGCTCTTTCTGAGTCATGTCGCGGACATCCACACCATCCACTTTAACAGAACCCTTTGTCACATCATAGTATCTTGGGATCAGGTTGATCAGGGTACTCTTACCGCTTCCAGTACTTCCGATCACTGCGATCGTCTGACCTTTCTTTGCTTTAAAGGAAATGTCTGTCAGTACATTCTCACCTGCTTCTGGGTAAGCAAAGGATACATGGTCAAATTCGATCTCACCTTTCACACTTTCTGACGGATGTACCGGAGTTTCCGGATCCTGAATGGAAACCTCTGTTTTCAGAACCTCATCAATACGAAGCGCTGCAACATTTGCTCTCGGGAGCATAATAGACATTGCAGTGATCATCAGGAAGGACATAATGATCTGCATTGCATACTGGATGAATGCCATAACATTACCAACCTGCATGGTTCCGTTGTCTACTGCATGGGAACCACTGTAAATAATAAGTACGGATACTCCATTCATGATCAGCATCATAATAGGCATCATAAAAGTCATACATCTGTTGACAAACAGGTTTGTTTTTGTCAGATCCAGATTTGCTTTCTCAAAACGCTCTTCCTCATGCTTCTCACGGCTGAATGCGCGGATCACCGGAATACCTGTCAGGATCTCACGTGATACCAGGTTCAGTCTGTCGATCAGAGTCTGTAAGATAGTGAATTTAGGCATTGCCACCTGGAACAGCACAAAAATCACAATCAGGATCAGGCCAACTGCCACACCAAGGATCCATGTCATGGAAGAATCTGTATTCAATACCTTGATCACACCACCAATACCAAGGATCGGCGCGTACAGAACAATACGGAACATCATTGCCATAACCTGCTGTACCTGCTGCACATCATTGGTGCTTCGTGTGATCAGGGATGCTGTGGAGAATTTATGATATTCTCTGCTGGAGAAGCTCATAACCTTGCGATAAATGCTGTTTCTCAGGTCATGACCAAGTCTGCCTGCCACTCTGGCCGAAATAAATGTGACGCTGATTGCTGCCAGCATGATCACCAGAGCCATGGCAAGCATTCTGATACCTGACATCAGGATGTAATGCATCTGAATGGCATCCACATCTTTCCCCAGTGCTTCATATTCTGAAGCAACAAAGGAAACACCAGCCTGTGTCACAATAGACTCCGGCATATCTTTCAGCTTCTCATCCACCTGACTCATAATCTGCTGTACTGCTTCTTCCGGCATCTGCGCCAGCGCTGTCAGTGGGTCTGTTCCCTCCGGAAGGCCCATCTGTGCAACCATTGCCTGCCCCTGTTCACTGTCTTCGGAAAAGGCAGATACCATCATCATTGCCTTTGAGAAATCCTCATTTAAATTCTCTCTGGTTTCTTTGGAAATATCATCGTTTAATACCCAGGTATCATCCTCCTGTGTATAATTCTGTGAAACTTCCTTTTTCTGATCCTCATCCATAAAAATCTGAAGATTCTGCAAGGTTGAATCCCGAAGCTTATCCGGCACACTGTCTTCAATACCTTTCTGCTGGATACCTACATTAATGATCTTGGAGGTATAATCCGGCAGGGAAAGATCACAGTACGCCTGCAGAAACAGAAGTGCTATGATCAGGACAATGTATCCCGCTGATTTCTTCAGATATTTCATCAGTTTAATCATTGCTTGATTCCCTCTTTTCCTATTTTTAATATGTATGTCTGTTTAAACTCACGTGTCAGTTCTTTTACAGACAATATTATTTTTATCTGAACATGCTGATACAGTTTTCTCAATCTGCTCCACCATGTATTTTTCAGTTTCTACCTGTTGACAGGTATCTCCGAAATATTATCCAGAATCTGCCCAAAAAACCTTCGTAAAAGACATAGCTCTGCTTCGCTGAAATTGCTGAACATCACTTTTTCCACAGCTTTGCTTTCCTGCTGGAGCTCCTCCACGATTTTTCTTCCGTTTTCTGTCAGATATACACGCATGATGCGTTGATCTTTATCATCACGTTTCCTGCAGACAATGTCTGCTTTCTCCAGACGCTGGATACTTACATTTACAGTGGGCGGTGTTACACCCATCCGCTCTGCAATCTCCTTCTGACTGCAGCCGTTATGTCTGTATACGATCATAATGATCGGCATCTGTCCCTGTTGGATACCGATTTCCCGTATACGCTGCATACATCTCATACCATATTGGCGGTTGATCTCCATAAAGAGAGCAGGCATGCTTTTCTCTTCCCGTTTCTCTTTCTCATTCTTCTCCTCTTCCGGACACCACATAACTTCACTCCTTTCCGTCCTTTGTCCTCTTTTAGGTCTGATATTTTTTAATTAGCCCGACTAATCATATATAATATACTTTTATACAAAAAACGCAAGTGTTTTTTGTGTAATTTACAATTATTTTAGATTTAACTTTGATATTTTCAATTTAGAAACCAACATTTTTGTTTTGCCCGGCTAATTTTTTATCTCAGGTCAAATAAAACCTCCAATTGTTTTGCGGAGTTGATATAGACGGGTAATCTTTCTATCTCTGCATGACTTCTTTATAAAATTCTATAAACACATTAATTGCCGGAGACCGCCATTTATTTTTGTGGAGCAGCAACTGTGTCCATACAGTTACCGGGCAGCCGGCAACATCCAGTCTTTTAATCTGTCCGTCTTTCACATATTTCTCCGAAATAAAATCCGGAAGAAAGGAAAGCAGGCTGCTGTTTTTTACCAGTTCACATATCTGGAGCGGATTTCCGATTTCAAGAACCGGACGGATTTCCAGTGATTGGGACGCAAGGGTTTCATTCAGTATTTTTCTGTAGCTCATGGCTTGTTCTGTTAACACAAACTCATTCTGAGAAATTTCACTTAATTTCCATGAACAGCCTGCAACAGAATTATCAGCCGCTGCAATAAAATGTACCTGTTCTTCCTGTTCCGCACAAATAATAAAATCCGAATCATAAATATGCCTGTCCAGAGTAAAAACCAGATCTGTTTCGTTCTTCCGCAATTTATCAAACATCTGCTCTGTACCGTTTTCTGTTATCTCCACTTTTATTTCCGGATACTGATGATGAAAACGCAGAAAATCATTTTTAAAATATCTGCTGCAGACAGAACTGGACATAGACAACCGGATCTCGCCTTCAATGCTTTCAGCCGAATTCAGCGAATCAAGCATTTTCGCCTGTGCCTTCAGAATATTTCGAGCCTGCTGCAAAACTAAAACTCCCTTTTCCGTAAGATTGATTTTATGATAATAACGGTCAAACAGCCTGACATCAAGCTCCTTTTCCAGTTGTTTAATCTGTGAAGAAACTGTAGACTGCGTATATCCCAGTTCCTTTGCAGCAGCCGAAAATCCTGAATATTCACATACTGCAATAAAAGTTTTTAACACATTTGTATCCATTTCTCGTTCCTTTCCCATATTTTTTTCAATATTTTCCCATCAAAACGCAGAAGCGTTATTTTTCTTATACAAACGATATTTTCAATAATATACAACAAAACAATTAATTTTACAAATATTGTTTTTTATCTTATAATATCCCTTATATGAACTTCTGAAGGGAGCGTTATCTTATGAAACGTGAACAGCTTGGAAGCCGGCTTGGCTTCATTATGCTTTCCGCCGGCTGCGCCATTGGCTGCGGAAATGTATGGAAATTCCCGTGGATGTGCGGGCAAAATGGCGGCGGCAGCTTTATGCTGATCTATCTTCTGTGTCTGGTCATCCTGGGAATCCCGGCTCTTGTGTTGGAATTTTCCATCGGAAGAGCGGCTCAGACAAGTCCCCTTTTCATGTACCGTAAGCTGGAAAAGCCAGGACAGAAATGGGGGATTTTCGGTTGGTTCTGTCTGCTTGGCAACATTGCCCTGATGGCATTTTATACTGTTGTCTGCGGCTGGATCATTTATTATTTTGTACAGTTTCTCAGAGGTAAAAATGGTTCACTGGGATTTTCAGCCATGATCTCCTCTCCCTCTGTGAATGTATTCTTCTTACTGGTCACTGTAGTCATTGCATTTTTCATCCTTTCCTTCAATCTTCAGGGAGGACTGGAGCGTGTGACAAAATATATGATGTCTGCACTGCTGGTACTGATGCTTGCTCTCGCTGTACACAGTCTTTTTCTGAAAGGCTCTGGTGAGGGAATGACCTTTTATCTGAAACCGGATTTCTCAAAGATTGATGGTTCGGTGATCGTAGGGGCAATGAACCAGGCATTCTTTACTTTATCTACAGGTATGGGTGGCATGGCTATCTTTGGCAGCTATATTGGCAAAGAGCATTCTCTAATGGGGGAAGCTATTCATGTGATCACACTGGACACACTGGTTGCTTTTCTGGCAGGAGTTATTATTTTCCCTGCATGCTTTACCTTTAATCTGGAAGTAAATGCAGGTCCGAGCCTTCTGTTTGATACAATGGCAGCAGTTTTTAACAACATGTCCGGAGGTCGCATCTGGGGTTCCTTATTCTTCCTGTTCATGGTATTTGCAGCCATGTCAACAGTTCTGGGAGTGTGCGAAAACATCCTGGCAATGATACGTGAGCTTACCGGCTGGTCTCGTCCAAAAGGCAGCGTGGTCTGCGGCACAGGTGTTTTTCTTCTGGCACTTACCACAGCCCTTGGTTTCAGCGTTTTCCACTTCCAGCCATTTGCCGAAGGAACTACCTGGCTTGATTTCTGGGATTTTATTGTTTCCAACAATATTTTACCCCTTGGCTCTCTCATCCTTGCACTCTTCTGCTGTAATAAGTTCGGCTGGGGATGGGATAACTTTATCAAAGAGAGCAATACCGGTAAGGGTTTAAAGGTACAGAGCTGGATGAAACCGCTCTTCCGATTTGTACTTCCGATTATAATTGCCTTTATCTATATTTATGGAATGTTCACATTCAACTGGAAATAAAAAAATAAGCTCTGTGGATTTTTCTTTTATCCACAGAGCTTATTTTCTTTGTCAGGCGGATATTCACAATCCGCTCCGCAATTTACTTGATTCGGTTAAATCAGACAGATAAATCTCCCTCTGATCAGCGAACCTTCTGATCCAGCATTCTCCGGATCAGCTCAATGGTATCCTTCAGTCCATAGTTGGCACTGTTGATACACAAATCATAATTCTCCGGTTTTCCCCATTTCTCACCGGTATAAAATTCATAATATTTCTTATGCTGCTTATCCATCTGCTTCAGAAAACGTACTGCCTGTTTCAGATTCATATTACGGATATCCATAACGTGCTGCACACGAACCTGAAACGGAGCACTGATAAACAGACTGATATGAGGAATATGATTATTCTTAAGAATCGCATCTGCGCAACGTCCCATGATCACGCAGTCTTCACTCTTTGCCAGTTCACAGATCAGATCACTCATATTGAAAAATACTGCGTCCTGCTTCGGAAGTCCATGATAACGATTGAATTCCCTGAACCAGGTTTTCAGATCTGTGTGTTTTTTCTTTCTGTATTTATCAAATCCTTCAAAATTACCAGTATCACTGACTACACTTTTATCTGCCTGCAGACGCTTCATAACCTGATCAAAAATTTCTGCATCATAATAGTTGATCTGAAGCTGATCCGCCAGTTCAAATCCGATATCATTACCGCCACTTCCCTGTGTACGGCTGATACAGATGATCAAATGATCATTTTCGGAAATCTCATTCTGGCGTCTTGCGATCAGATTATTCAGACTGATACGTTCTTTATCTACAATATCTGTCTGTCCAAATGTATCCGGAAGACTTTCAATCTCTTTCAGAATACTGTCATACTCTATCATAAGACGTCTTCTCTCGCTCTTATCCCTGATGGTACGGGCCATGTTACTGATCAGCGCCAGTTCACTTCTGAGCAGATGTCCGTCCGGCTTGGTATACATCAGCGCTGCCAGATGACGGAGAGTTGTTTCTTTTTGTCCTGTAAATGTACGTCCCAGAGAGGAACCCACACATTTATAAACTTCTTCGTCCAGGTTATAAATGCGTATTGCAAGTTCTTTACATTTTTCCTGATTATCCTGCATAATGATCCTCCCTCCTTATAAAAAGAATACAAACATATCGATAATAAACACCGGAACCAGAAATGCAACAGACCACAACATATATCCGAAGAATGACGGCATCTTCACACCATTCTCATCAGAGATTGCCTTTACCATAAAGTTTGGGGCATTTCCGATATAAGTGTTGGCACCCATGAATACCGCACCACAGGAAATGGCAGACAGAATCTTGGTAGGTACAGTTCCCAGTGTGGTTGTGATTCCATTTGTAAATGCCAGCGTTCCTGCTGTTGTAAGGAATACCAGATAAGTAGGTGTGTTATCCAGGAAACTGGAAAGCGCACCGGTTGCCCAGAACATCTCTGCTGGTTCAGTAACTCCCAGATTCGGCCCTACAGCTTTCAGAAGCATCAATGCAGGCTGCATGGTGATAAAGATACCGATAAATAAAACCGCAACCTCCTGGATCGCCCCCCAGGTAAAATGGTTTCTGATACGGATCTGCTTATCTGTTGTCTTAAAGGAAAGAAAAGCAGCAAGCAGAATGATCACGATTTCGATCAGAGCCGGGAATGTCAGGGTTACTTCTCCAAAGAGATGAATGCCTCTTACATTGCCTGCGGCATCCTGGAATGCGGACATTCCCGGAAGTACACCGCTTAAGATTACCGCGCCAACGATCATCACAAGGAAGATGATATTGTGCAGTCCATCCAGACGGAACTGAGTACCCGGTTTACGGATATCCGGTTTACGTCCATTTGCAATATCCTTTCTGTAGGAACGTTTATCAATCTGATAAAATACAAACAGCAAAATGACCATATTAAAGATCAGTACAGGGAACAGATGCAGGCTCCAGAAGAAAGGAACACCTCGCATAAATCCCATTAACAGCGGCGGATCTCCGATTGGTGTAAGACATCCACCCATATTGGAAACCATGAAGATAAAGAAGATCATAATATGTCCTTTTCTCTTTCTCCATGAATTCATTTTAATTACCGGACGTACCATCAGCATACTGGCACCGGTGGTACCGATACAGCTTGCCAGAAAAGTTCCCAGTGCAAGCAGACCTACATTAACACGGGGGGAACCTGCGAAATCACCCTCCATGGTAATATTACCTGATACGCAGAACAGACCGAATAACAGAATGATAAATGTAAGATAATCATTCACAATACAGTCCAGAACTGTCTCTGCAGTCTTTCCGGCTCCATAAACGAAAGCAAATGGAACCACCATCAGAATGATCCATAAGGCAACAACCAGTGGCTGATGAGACTCCCACCACTCCGCTTTTACCAGAGGCATCACTGCAATACATAACAAAAGCCCTGCAAAGGGAATGCAAAGCCATACAGGTACTGTAGATGGTGCTTTACTGCCTTCTGCCGCAAATACACTCAACGGACAAGCCAGAAGAACTGCAAAAAAAGCACCCAGTACGGTCACCAACTTTTTCAAAACTGCCACCTCCATATTGTATTTTCGTACAGCGCGACTATCATTCAGGAGATTTTTTTCATATACGTGTTTCTTCCTATTTAATATGCGCTTGTTTTTTACAGATGCAATTATATCATACAGCATACAAAAATCAATTGTGTGGATAGTGAATATTTACACTTTATTTCCTGTTTTTTTATACATTTTTTACATATTCCCTGATTATTTTCGTTTATATTTTAACGATTTAATCTTTATTACTGACATTTTTTTGTACTGCCTTATCTATTTTTTAAAATTGTACTGATTTTGAAACACATGACCCAATAACTGCTCCGCAGTTTATCACTTTTTTGCAATTAAAGCAGGGATCTTTCTTATATGCAATACGAAAAATGCTCCCCGACAGCAATTCCCGCTGTCAGAGAGCATTTCGCATATTTCTTATATGAACTGATTGGTTGCTTCATCATACTCATAGTCGATGGAATGCATCTTCGCCACCAGTTCGTCTTTCTTCAATCCTCTGCATGTGCAGAGTGCTTCCAGGGAATCATAGTAATCCCTGAGCTGAGTATTCACATAACTCAGCAGAATCATTGGATCTTTGGGTATCATTTAGTTTCCGTCCTTTACCGTAACAATGAATTCCCCATTCTGAACATCCAGCACCAGAGTATCACCTGCGTGAACATCTCCGGACAAAATCTTTCGTGCCGCAAGAGTCTCTACATATTTCTGCAGATAACGTTTCAGCGGACGTGCACCATATACCGGGTCATAGCCATTCTCGATAACCTGATTCTTGGCTGCATCTGTCAGTTCCAGGGAAAGCTCCTGGTCTGCAAGACGTTTGTCAAGCTCGCCGACCATCAAGTCTACTATCTTACCAATATTGGATTTTGTCAAGGGCTTGAACATAATTATTTCATCCAGACGGTTCAGGAATTCCGGACGGAAATGACCTCTCAGGTCATCCATAACCTGGCTCTGAGCCTCAGGTTTGATCTCACCATTCTCATCAATACCATCCAGCAGATACGGAGAACCGATGTTGGAAGTCATGATAAGAATTGTATTCTTAAAGTCAACAGTACGTCCCTGAGAATCTGTGATACGGCCATCATCCAGTACCTGTAACAGTACGTTAAACACATCCGGATGTGCTTTCTCAATCTCATCGAAAAGTACAACACTGTATGGTTTACGGCGGACTGCCTCAGTAAGCTGGCCACCCTCCTCATATCCTACATATCCCGGAGGCGCTCCGATCAGTCTGGATACAGAATACTTCTCCATGTACTCACTCATATCAATTCTGACCATATTCTGTTCATTATCAAACAGATTCTCTGCCAGAGTTTTGGCAAGTTCTGTCTTACCTACACCTGTAGGACCAAGGAACAGGAAGGAACCGATAGGTTTGGTCGGATCCTTGATGCCGGCTTTGGAACGAAGGATTGCATCTGTAACCCTCTTCACACCTTCATCCTGACCTACAACTCTCTTGTGAAGCTGATCTTCCAGAGTGAGGAGTTTGGCTCTCTCGCCTTCTGTCAGTCTTGTTACAGGAATACCGGTCCATCTGGAAATAATCCTTGCGATTTCATCATCAGTGACTGCCTCATGAACCAGACTTCTGTCACTTTCTTTGACACTCTTTTCTTCGATTTCCAGCTGCTGCTGTAATTTCGGAAGTTCGCCGTACTGTAACTGTGCAGCCTTCTCCAGATCATAATTCTGTTTTGCTTTCTGAATCTGCTTATTCACATCCTCGATCTGCTCACGAAGCTTCTGTAATTTCTCTACAGAATGCTTCTCATTATCCCACTGTGCTTTCTGTGTATTAAAGGTATCACGAAGCTCTGCCAGCTCCTTCTGAAGTGTTTCCAGACGTTCCTTACTCAGGTTATCTGTCTCTTTCTTCAGTGCAGATTCCTCAATCTCCAGCTGCATGATCTTACGGCGCTGTTCATCCAGCTCTGAAGGCATAGAATCCAGCTCTGTCTTAATCAGGGCACAGGCCTCATCCACCAGGTCAATGGCCTTATCAGGAAGAAAACGGTCTGTGATATATCTATGTGAAAGTGTAGCTGCTGCAACCAGTGCACTGTCTGTGATCTTAACACCATGGAAGACCTCATATCTCTCCTTCAGACCACGAAGGATGGAAATGGTATCCTCCACTGTGGGCTCATCCACCATAACAGGCTGGAAACGACGTTCCAGAGCCGCATCTTTCTCAATATACTGACGATACTCATCCAGAGTTGTGGCACCGATACAGTGAAGCTCACCTCTGGCAAGCATAGGTTTCAGCATATTGCTGGCATCCATAGCTCCGTCTGTCTTACCTGCACCAACAATCAGATGTAACTCATCAATGAAAAGAATAATGTTTCCTTCACTCTTCTTTACTTCTTCAAGGACTGCTTTCAGACGTTCCTCAAACTCACCTCTGTATTTGGCACCTGCTACCAGAGCACCCATGTCCAGGGCAAAAATCTTCTTATCCTTCAGACCTTCCGGCACATCCTCTGCCACGATTCGCTGTGCAAGACCCTCGATTGCTGCTGTTTTACCTACACCAGGCTCACCGATAAGCACAGGATTGTTCTTGGTCTTACGTGAAAGGATTCTGATGATATTACGGATTTCTTCATCACGTCCGATCACAGGATCCAGCTTCTGGTTACGTGCCTTTTCGACTAAATCCTCGCCATATTTATTCAAAGTATCATAAGTAGCTTCCGGATTGTCACTGACTACACGCTGATTGCCTCGTACTGTAGAAAGTGCCTGCAGGAAACGCTCCTTAGTAATGCCAAATTCCTGAAACAGCTTCTTCATGCTCGGGCTTGGATATCTCAACAAGGCAAGGAATAAATGCTCTACAGAGACATATTCATCTCCCATTGCCTTGGCTTCATCCTCTGCACTGACCAGAGCCTTGTTCAGATACTGTCCGAAACGAAGCTCACCGCCAGATACCTTAACCCTGGCATCCAGTGCCTGATTCAGAGAATTTCTGAAATAATCCTTATCTATCTCCATCTTCTCGATCAGTTTAAGAATCAGGCTGTCTTCCTGTTCCAGCAGAGCATATAAAAGATGCTCCTCTTCAATCTCCTGGTTGCCAAACTGATAAGCAACCTTCTCCAGATCCTGGACAGCCTGTACGGATTTCTGTGTAAATTTACTGATATTCATAGGCTAACCCTCCTCTTATATGAGAAATATCTCTCCCGAAGGAGAAATATGTTGTTTTCTTTGTTCTGCATGTAATATAACACACGTTATTAGCACTGTCAAGAGGTGAGTGCTAATTATTTTGTAAAAATTTTGTTAATCCTTGATTTTATGGGCTTCACAGGGATTTTTCACTTGCTTTCGCACTCGTTTTTCTTGATTTGACCACATTTTTACCACAAATTCCTGGAAAAATATATTCGTCTGATTTTCTTACCACATTTTACGACAACAACTTATGGTTTATACCACAGCAGGTACAGTTTCTGGTAGGTTCATTTTAGACATCTCATTCTCCACGTGAGACTTCTCTGCAATATGATTGTAGATATTCACTGTGATCTGTGCATCTGAATGTTCTTCGCTCCGCTACGGTCGGTGCTAAACGGATGTCCACTGGACATCCAGCACCCCCTCACATACTGCATAACTTTGGGATTGACATTGTTCTCACCCAATCTGGTACATCCCGTATGACGAAGAGTATGTGGATGTGTCAAGTATAGTATAGGACAAGATGCAGTTAGCAGAATATGAAGTTCGACAGGGAAAACACCTGTCCTTCCGTGCACCGGAACATAAAAACTTCACTTATATGAAATCTCTTGGAAGCTATTATTCAGAAGAAAATGTCCGCATCCGTCTGGCAAAAAATCGTAACAAAGTAAAAGTTCCAAGGCATCTGTCCAGAGAAGCTCGCCTGTATATCAATATCTCCACGTATGTTACAACCGGCAATCGAGAAGGATTTGAACGTTGGGCAAAGCTCAATAATTTAAAAGAATCCGCACGCACTTTTAATTATCTTTCGGAAAATAACCTTCTGAACTATGAGGATTTCCAACAGCATATGGAAGATGTCTCAAATGCCCTCCTTGCGTCAGATCAAAAGCTTGCAGAAATCAATGCAGAAATCACCAAACAAAAAGTAATACAAAAGCATTGTGACAGCTATCGTATTTGTAGAAAAGTCATTGAGAATGGGATAAAAGCTTCAAATCCCAAATCCTATAAATCCAAACATCAATCAGAATATCAACTGCATGATACTCTGAAACAAAAGTTACAGGAACTGGGCATTTCCAAGCTACCATCAAAAGAACGGCAAAGCTCCAAAATCTCAAATCTGGAAAATGAACGTTGATTATTCCGGGGCTCTTTGAGCCACCTGCCGCACCGTAATATTCAAACGTTCTACAGTTATTCATGAAAAGCAGGATCTGCAAAAACGCCAATCTACTTTGCAGATCATTCGGGAGAATTTTGACCTCTCTTTATTAGCCTCCCACACTCACGCCAATATCCTCCAAGAAGATTCTGTACAAGTGCATCCAGAACTGTAAAAAAAACTCGTAGCTCCGACTGTGTTTTAGACAAAGCTACGAGGTTACTAATTATCAACATGGCGAATGACAATCACTATCATGAATCATTTTTATTGATCCCATTCACAGATATATGCAGTACCACCATTAACAGTTGAGCCACCGAAATCTCCATCATTCCAGGTTCCATCGTCAAACATGTAATAGAACATAGCATAATCTTCGTTAGAGCTTTCTCCATTTGGCTCCCCAGAATGCCAATTCGTATATCCACTGCTTGAATTTCTCACCCACTTCCATTCGTCTTCTTCATCTGAATCACTAAATCCAAAGTAAGCATTTCCATCAGCCACATTACATACATAATTAAACAACGTAATATTTTCATCTGCGGATTCAATTACCGCAAGATAGCCTCCTATAGATTCACAGTATTCCGCTGCTTCTTCCCATGAACTGGTATTTGAAAACACCGCATATGTGTGTCCATTCCATGATAGCGCATTTGCCATTGCATACTTTGGTAAGCCATCTTGGAACATACTGTTGTAATAAAGACTTTTTACAGCCTTTTCATTCAATGCATTTTCAAATATAGAAATCTCAGCAATATAGCCGGTAAACTGGAGATCACTATATGGCTCAAACATTAAAGCTTGACGACCAATTGTAACCAGATCGTTGCTTGATGTTTGCCAACCCACATTCTCTTCGCTATCCAATTCACCATTAATAAACAATTTGATATTATCTCCGTTTTTCACAATAGATATATCAACCCACTCTCCGTTTGCTATGCGATACTCAGAATCAAAGTATTCAGAATAACCACTTTCATCTGTAAACCAGCAATTAATATAACCTTCATTTACAGAAAATGCATACATACCTCCATGATCTGTCTCATACTTTGCGAAGAATGCAGAATATTCTTTATCTATATCCTTACAGCACAGTACAGTATGAAAACTCCAATCATCCGTTAAATTAATGCCTGTACCACAAGAAATGTAATCTCCATCACCATCAAAATATGCAGCTGCTAAGCCACCAGGCATTTCCTTTATTTGGGTATTTCCATTTACTGAAGATTCGCATCCGTTTATTTCACCCAGAGAATTTGAAAAATCCCAACTGTACTTACAATTTGTCAGCAAACAATTAACCGCATACTCCGCACTATCCTTATAAGTGTCAATCTGTTGGAACAACTCTAATGCTTCATTATATTTTTCCGTCTCGTACAACTGAACCCCCATAAGATAAGTACACTCTTTTGCTTTATCTACTGCATCACCATATGTATCTATCTCCTTATATATATCCAATGCAACCGAAAATTCACCAGAGCTGAACAATTCTTCGGCTGCAGAATACCTGCACAGATTCACTTTTTCTTCAGAATCTTTGTGAGTTTTTATTGTTTCAAATTTTTCTGCTGCTTCGAGATAGTTTCCTTCTTCAAAAAGTTTTGTCGCTATGCTGTATGTCATATTAGGTCCAATAACCGTAAAATATACAATTACCAATCCAATGACACATACTGCTATAATTCCCCAAATTGTATTCCGTATTTTGGCACTTTGCCTTGCTTTCTCTTTAGCAAGTTCTGCTTTCTTTATTTGATCAGCTTTGTCATTCTGTCGTTGAACCTTATCCCAAAACTGATCCACATTCTGTGAGCCTTTTGAATTTTGCGTCACAGTCTGTCCACATTCCGGACAAAATACAGATGAGTCAGGTATAGCCTTTTTACAATATGGACATATCATCAGATCATCTCCATTCTTTTAAATTTCCGATCATATAACTCATGAATTTCCCATGGCAACATAAAACAATCTTGCCATGGGAAACAACTTACAATAGTTTAGAAGAAACCAAATCTCTTCTTTGGTTTTTCTGTCGAAACATAACCGTTTCTTTCGGCCAATTGATAATACTGCTTCGCACTCTTTTTATTTTTTATACATCCAAAGACATTTTGCATACAAGAACTGAGCTTCACCATCTTTCTCATCTTCTACTGCTATAGTTGCATATCTTTTAGCTTCAGTTGGATTCTTATAAACTGCTTGCCCACGGAAATTCTTGATACCAAAATGATATCTGGATGCCAACTCTTTATTTGCCTCCTTGAGATCTCCATTTACAGCCATTTCAAGAAATTGAATTCCTGCATCAGAATCTTTCTCAATTCCTCTTCCATCTAAATAATTGATGCCAAGTTCATAAGCAGCTCTCATATGTCTATGCTTTACAGCCTTCATATACCAAGTGTTTGCCTTAGAATAGTTTTCTTTCACTCCAACCTCGTTCTAATAGCAACCGCCAACAATATACTCAGCTTCCGCATTTCCTTGCTCTGCAGCTTTGCTGAACCACTCAAATGCCTTTGGTCATCATCAAAGCCGAATCCACTAACATAATATTTGCCTAAACCAATCTGTGCTTCCTCATCACCTTGTTCTGCAGCTGCTTCCATCCATCTTTTGGCTTCCTGATAGCTCTTAGGAAGGAACTCTCCTGTAAGGTATTCACGTGATATAAAACGTTGCGCCTGAGCTATTCCTTTCTCTGCTGCAATCTTGAAATACTGAACCACTTCACGTTCGCTCTCCGAAACGCCCTGTCCCTTCAAGTACATAAATGCCAAACTATGTGCGGAACTTCCATTCATATGATTATCCGCGGCATCTTTATACCACCTTGCCGCTTCATAATAATCTACTGGCAAACCATATCCATAATAGTAACCGTCACCTAAATAGTCTTTGGAATTACTGTGACCCAGCTCAGCTGCAACCCTAAAATACTCCGCTGCTTTATAAAGGTCTTTTTCTACTCCTTTTCCGTAGAAATAGCATCTGCCAAGAAGATAAGGGGATTTTTTGTTTTTATTCAGTGGATGATCAATAAAGAGCTCAACTGCTCTCTCTGGATTCTCCGGAACACCCCATCCATTCAAATAACACTCTGCAAGCAGTATTGCAGATGCTGCATCGCCCTTATAGACCGCAATTTCAAGAAGGCGAACACCTTCCGCATCATCTGCATCGACACAAATTCCCATGATAAGATTAAATCCCATAAAATAGAGAGCAGAGACATCTTCTGCCTTACACATTTCTTTTAAGGCAGCCAAACTCTTGTCTTTTTGTACAGGTTTATTATTGATGCTTTGTCCACACTCTGGGCAATACATTGTATTATCGGGGATAGATTTCCCACAAAATGGACATATCAACTCCACCACCCCTAATTAATACACGGTAAATGTTCCCTCATGCGTATTTCCGCTTCCCACACGCAAAGAATACTTGTACAATCCCTTATCCCATTTACCCTTCTTATTGAAACCTACGCCATTCCAACAGGCATAAGTTTTCGCATCTAAACGATGTAAAATATATTTATCATAGAAAACTGAATCGTCTTCCATTCGAACAATTTTCAAAAAGATCTGTATTACTGTTTCTTCGCCAGGTTCTTCCACAAAAAGCTTAAAATATACATATTCTAAATCCTCTCCTTCAAAAGCCGTAGAATAACGATTCCTATCTGCTTCAAGTGCCCCAGAAGCCTTTGAAGCAAATAACTTAACATCCTTAACAGTAACCCCAGATTTCTTTATTTTTCCATCATAAAAATAAAAGTTCTGACTATACACGTCCTTACCATCGAATTCAACTCTCCACTGGTAAGTTTTATTTTTATATGCATAGAAATTTTTGTTCCCCCAGCCAGTTGTCCGGAACCATGTATCTCCAGGCTTTAACTGATATTCATTACTAAAAACTTTTGAAAATGGTTCATCACCATCATATATTTGCGAACGAACAGATAGTGTACATGCTTTTTTTATTGGTTCTATAAACACTTTCGCATTAAGATAATCTATATCACCAGACGTAAAGCGATAACCACTGTAGCCACAACCTTCAAAAGTCATGCTCTTAAAACGCACCTTTTCATTATCATCTGAAAAATCGCCATCATCTTCTTCGTACTCGTCATCGTCATCATCAACTTCGCTTTCAGATTCCGAACACAAATAGGATGCCGCCTTCAAATATTTTTCTGAATATCCTGACTCAACACATTTTTCTAATTTCTCAATATCATCAGAATTTCCTTTTTTCATTACTAGCTTAATGTCCAAATACAGTCCTTTGATTTGGCTATCAGGAGATAATTCCATACTCTCAAGTTCGTGCAAAACATTATCTGGCTCTGCTTTAGTTCCTTTTCCCAAAAAACGCATAGCGTATAAGTAAGGCTTTACTTCTTCTAAATGCTCCAGATGTGTAAAACGTTCATAAATATCCTGATACTCATAAGTTTCCAGATTATCATTTGCATATAAATTTTCCAGTTCCTCAAACATGAACTGTTCAAAGAAATCCATAAAATCCCTCCTAAATTAGTGATCTGTTTCAATCAGAGAATTTCCAATAAGTATCTCCGCAATAAAGTCTGGTACCTGCTGTTCCTCTACAACTTCATACACATGACCGTCTTCATCTTTTTTCACTTTCTTTATTTCAACAGTAACAAAGTTTACTTCGGGTTCTTTTATATTAGATTTCGCGCTCTCTGACATACTCATCGTCTCCTTTCTTTGATTTCATATATGCATCCGATGCAAGTGATACCTTCTCTCCAATAAGTTTTGCAACTGCTCTTGGAGTACTACTACATTGACTTTCAGCCCATGCTTCAGCAATAAATTCATGAATATCTGTACTAGCATACGTACAAACATTATCAATCTGCTCTTTTTCTGTCAGTCCAATATGTTTCTTATATTCTCTAATAATGTCTGGATCAGAAGACAGATTTAAAAAGTGATCTAGCTGATGAGCTATTTCATGATTTATCAAGTAATTTACGGATTTACATCCTTTTGGAGATGCTCCGCGTGCTTCTTCTTTTTCCAAATCTTGACGTAACGCTGAATAATCCTTCGCATTTTCAGCATTAATACTAATACCGTTTAGTTTTGATGAATAAATATCACCGACATATTCTGTAACATATCCCGCTGTTTCCATTCCTGGTTTTGGTCTAGCAATTTTCTGTGGTGTCTTAACACTTATAGAAACTGCCAAATCATTGTCTTCAATCTTAAACTGACTCATATAAGCTTCAGTTTGCAATTTTACACTTTCTGCAATATCATCCATAGATGCTGTTGGATTGTTTTGAACATACAATCTAGTCAGGCTCGCTTCAATATTCTGTCTAAGATTAGCATTTAGTGACTGCGTAGCTCCAATGAATGGAAAATCTAAAAATAGATACTTGTTCTTAGCATTTCTTATTGTGTCAACTAGTTCTCTAGCAACATTAATATCTAAATCACCAAAATCAACTTTTTGGGCCAGTTGCTCATTTCGTACTATTGATTGAAGTTCGGATTTGTCAGCTTTTGCAATCATTTCTGATATCGTAAATGATTTTTCGGCAAAATTCTGCCTAAACCTTGAAGCTTTTTCTTTCTCCGAAAGCTGCTCTAATTGTTTTTTTGATATTACTGATTCACTTCCATTTTTTGTAAATTCATCAGTAATCCTGACCGGAATATTAACCCCCGCAATCAGCGCGGCCATAACTCTATGTCGACCTTCGCCACCAAAAATAAAGCTATTTCCAACACGCATTGCGGTTATGTCTTCTGAAAGGAAATAATTTCTTGCGCATGCACCAATCACGTCATTTCGTTTTGCTAAATCGGTCAATTTTTGCCCCGCTTTTGCCATAGAATACACTAGGGGTATTTGACGGGCCATATCTATATAATCTGAATAAGATGTACTTTTGTATGACCAAAAATTCGGATCATTAATCCCACGAATCTCTTTTATAGTTGCAGGATCAAGATATACGATTGGTTTTTTATCATATGACGTATGTGAGTAAGCAGATGGATTTTTTATGTAAGCTGCGTAATCTGCGTCTGCGGCAACCTTTCGTATGGATGAAAGCGAATAGCTTGAATACCTGCCCAACTCCCAATCTTGCACAATCAGACCATCTGTAAATGAATTACGACCTCTTCTCGCAATCATCGGACTTCCTGCATTTGGCGATGCTGTAGATACGCTTTGCGATGCTTGGATGTCTCGGACGTCACTACTAGCAGTCTTTCTGTTAACTGCCCTCCTTGTTTCTTTGGATATAGAATCATCATATCCAGTTACAGTCGATGCGCCCTTCATGCTACTCTTTCCAGAATTACTAGAACTATGCCTCGATTGCGATGTTTCGAATGACGAATTTCTTGTCGTAGCTCCTGCAGAAATGCCTACTGAAGCACCTACCGAAGAATGTACGGATGTTCCTGAGCTTTGAGTTGAACTTAGTTGTGGCTCTTTGTGATTAGCATTCCCGCCTTTTGCATACTGAAACCTTCCACCTGGCGAGTTTGCACCCGAAATCTGTTTGCTTCCTAAGCTACCACTCATAGGTTTGGTTGATGCTATCATGCCGGAAGACGCTATCGCCGTAGCGCCGGCAGCGGCAATTCCTATGCCACCAGCAGTTCTACTACTACCACCCCCGCCACCACTGCTACTTGTTTGCGCGCTGGCTGCGCTAACATTTCCATCGAGAATTGATGCAGCCTGGGCTAATGCATCAAAATTCGCCTGAAATGATTGATTTAATGAAGCACCAACCGATGCCCATGCCCCAAACATACCGCTTGCTTTTGATGCATCTTGTGAAGTTATGCGTGCTCGTTCCTGTATTTCAAATAAAGTCTGTTGTTTTTCCTCTTTAACCTCTGCATACTCTTGTTGTGCTCTTTGCAGTTCACCAGATGTCTGAGATATTTCCCCTTCAGTTTCGGATAATTCCTCATTAGTCTGATCAATCTGATTTTCGATTGATGCAATCAGCCCATAATCCGGTTCACCATCTTCATCGGTATCACTCTCTGCCGCCGCCAGCTCTGCATAAAGCGATGACAATTCACTTTGCAAAGACCTTTTTTGTCCCTTTAAACTTGAGAGGGTGCCGCTCAGTTTCTCCATTAAGGATTTAACTGAGAGCTCATGAGATTTTATCCCCTCAGCCTTGCCAACAAATTCGACTGAACGCATAGCCATTTCGACACCCCCTTTTGTTACTATGCTTCCTTGAAGAATTTAATCCACCGATTCTGAATCCTATTCCAAGAAATCTTCTGGGTTTCTGGAACAGTATCGTTTGAAATCAATTTTTGAATGATTTCAGAACACTTCTTCACTTCATATCTCGAAGGATCATCATTTATCATTTCTTGAACAGCTATTTCTCCAAAATCCATCATGCTATCTAAATACTGCATATAGAAATTAACCAAGATAATCTGATAATCAAAACGTTCAACGTTATATCTGCTATAAGCCTCAAAATATGCGTTATGAGTATCACGAATCAATCTAATAATCTTTTTCTTTTCTTCTGTACTATTGGAAGAGATTAACTGTTCCGTTTGTAGCAACCTATTGGATCTTGCCAATTCAATACGGGCCAACAGATCCATATTTATAATTACGGTTGCTTCTTCTCTAAGTTTTTTATAACGATCACAACCTGACAGCTTAGCATCTGCAGGTGAGTCCAGATAATTTACAATTTCCAAATGTAATTCTCTGATTTTCTTTGATGCCTTCAGGAATGCGATCCTATCAGCTCCATTTAAAAACCTAAATGCTTCTTTAATTGGACCAACTACCATAGAATGAAGCATCTTATACAATGCGTATTTCTTATTCTTATAGTCGTTGATCTGCTTCATCATTTGCTCATATGCTTCTGGTTCATCAACATACAGAGCCTTTGCTTCGAATTCTTTAATTAAGATGAGTCTTTCTGTAGCCTCAGCGTATGCATCAGCTTTTTGGTATACTTCAACAAACTCATTAGTCCAATCAGCGCAATACGAATTGATGTACTTTTCGCGATCACTGTCTAACTGAAGAATACGCTTTGCTTTTGCTACCAAGTTTTTCTTTTTGAGATATGTATCGTTGACCCAGTAATAACCACTGGCAAACTGCAGATCAGGATAAATATCGCTACCTTTCAATACGCATTCCTTTGTTTTATCCAACGAAACAAAACGCTCCGTATCAGATATAACATTCTTAAGCTCAGACACCAACGTTTCAGTCAACTCAGGTACATCCACTAATGAACGCATAGTTTCGAAGATGGTAAAGAAGCCACTAACCGAAGCTGCATACAATCTCTCTGATGTGAAATCATAGTTATTTGCTAACGTGATTGTGGCATAGTACTGGTTAATATAATCCCAACAAAGCTGATGTAACTCTCGGCTATTCTTTTGAAGGAATCGAGACTTTCTTTCCTCGACTGCCTGTTTCTGTTTTTGAAGTTCTATTTTGTTACGCTCTACATCTTCCGGAAGCTGCATCTCCAGCGAAGCCGCCTCTTGATTTTCAATCCCCCGACTTAATGCCCTTATAATCAAGTACTCTTTATCAATGTTTTCCTTTAACTTTTCTCCTCGTCTACGTAACTGATCATATTCAACATCCATCTTTTCCTTCATGATTTTTGCACTTGTAAGAAGGGTAGAACGATATGTCTGATTGTCCTTAAGATACGAGAAAAGCTGCTTGTTCGTAGGAGAATCATATTTATTTTTATCTTTATTTTGAATATCCCACTCGTGAACCCTCATCTTGTAAGGCTTCAGAAGATCTTCATAGAAAATCAAAGCCCATCCGGTTCCAAATGTTCCTTGTTCTTCCAACTGATCAGGCGATGCAGACATAGTACTACCCAGAAGCGCTCGGTCATCCTGCGCTGTAATTCTATGAGCAATTTTGAGTCCGGTATTTTTCAACACTTCAGGAGCCATTACTGTTGGTAACTGATCCGCAATAACGATACCTTCACCCAGTGCTCGAACCTCTGCCAACATTTTAACTACATACTTTGTAGCAGAAATTTTAGGATCTACTGAATCGCCCATAGGGCTATCCGTGTCGGGACCAATTAAATTATGCGCTTCTTCGTAGAAAATAACGTGGTTCAAATCCTTGCTTGGTTTATCGACGTCACCTTCATTATCACTCGTTTTTCTAACTTTCAAAGTTTCACGAATTAACGTTGAAAGCAACAATGACATAAAGTTTGCAGGGCCTTCACCAAGAGATTCCAACTCTATAATTGCTGGCACATCCAACCATTGTTCTGGTTTCAAAATAGACTCTCGAACATTATAAACATTACCGATTTCACGTTTTAAAAGGCTTCCTACACGTACTTCCAACACAGATTGTAAGTTACCCAGAGTTTCACCCTGATAGTGAGAATTCTTAACGGCAACTTCAAGCGAAGCATACAACTCTTGCAACGTTGGAAATTCATGGCGATAATTGCCATTCTCATCCAACGTGTTTCTCTCATTGACATTCCAACCTTTATCAAGATACACTTTTTCAATACATGTATCGATAAAATGCGGTGAAGGAGGCGGCAATTCAAATGCACCTGCAAATACTGCATTCAAATTTGCAATATGTTCTGCCAATGTCAATCCAACTGGGAACTGGAATGGATTAATGTGAAGAGGGAAGTATGTGTCCGCGCCAGGAGAGAATACTCTTAATTCTTCCATTCCTTTAATCTTTGCCAGAGCGCGGTATTCCTGCTTTGCTGGTTCTAATACTAGAAAAGGAATTTTTTCCTCTGTATCTCTCCACAAACTGGTTACTAAATGGAGCATGGTATTGGTCTTTCCTGCACCAGGAACACCAGCAATAAATGCATGTTTTTTAAACAATTTAACAGGAAAATCGACATCATATCCCAAACTACTCGTTCCAAGAGATACCGACTCACCATCTTTTTCTTTGAACGGTTTAGGATCCGTCTCTTTCAAGCATTCGATTGATTCACCCGGATAGAGAATAGGCAACGAGAACATCGGCCGTAATTCTTCAAGAGTATACAAAGTCAAAAGTTGGGCAATATAATTTCCAGGTTCCTTATAATACAGAGGAGAGTCCGGTCTAAGTCTAAGGTCGTCATTTTCAGCAAGTCGAACGAGGTTAAGTGCCCTCTGATCGCTGTAATATACCGACATTCCATTCTCTTTATAAATTTTCTCAATAATATATGTACCTGACTCAACCGCTTCCGCAGCAACGCTATCTGCAAGCATTACAGCAATATCTTCTTTATCAGAAAAAGCGACAACATTTGCAAAAAACTGAGGGAATTTCATCATGTTTTGAAGATATTTATCCCATGATTTGATAATATTTTCGCTGTTATCATCTTTTCCTTGTTGTCTTTCAGATATTCTTTTTCTTGTATCTGCATATGGCAATATTTTCTGTCGAATATACTGTGTCTGCTCAACAGGGAAAATGTCGATACGCAGAGCAACTGTGCTATTATAGCCTTCCATCAATTTGAGAACATTGTACAGTCTGCCATCCTCACAAGGTTCCCATTCCATAATTGAGTACAGCGGAACTTCTCCAGCTGGATCAATATCCAATCTATTTTGAGCAGGCAAATAGTAGTCTTTTTTAGTTAAGAAGGCAGCAAAATTAAATTTCCGTTCTATTTCTGGAGCATTTGTCAAAAATGTTTTCGCATCTCCATGGATTTCATCATGACATCCAAGTTCTACGATTATATTTCCTGATGTATTGAAATAACAAACTGCGACTCTGTTTGAACCACTATTAAAATCGTTGATGAAACGATTAATCTGTTCATCTGTTAAGTCATATTGATATTCGTCAGGTTTTGCTCCGTCATCATGAATAACAAACAGTGTACTAACACCATTTTCATTCATTCCAAATTCGATATGCCGAG
This sequence comes from Blautia sp. DFI.6.71, assembly GCF_020593585.1. NCBI lineage: Bacteria > Bacillati > Bacillota > Clostridia > Lachnospirales > Lachnospiraceae > Blautia > Blautia sp. DFI.6.71. Next base: position 9,801 of record NZ_JAJDMJ010000014.1, on the reverse strand, counting down.
CCACTATATGCCTCTCAGAAAAATACATCGGCACCATTTTGGAACCAATTTCAATAATTTTGGTTCCATCAGGCTCAAAATAACAGATGAAGCGTGTTCCATCGTCAGCAGAACGTTCTTCTATAAACACCTGCTCCCATGTTTCACTTAATTCATACTCAAAATCTTCATAAATAGAATCAATCTTATCATTCTCAAACAGTCTCAGTTTCCCATCGACTATTTGCATTCTCTTCGCCAGAACATGCTTTCTTGAAAAAAGAATCTGTCCATTCTTATTCGCTTTCAAAGAATTAAAGCTTAAGACAGCATCACCATCAGAAGCAATCTCACAAGTGATAGTCTGGCGTAAACCCATACTAACTTCAGCCTTATAGCTACTTACATCAGCAACATTTGAACCATGTATTCCGTATGTTTTTTTCTGTCCAGCAATATTTGTCAACATGATTACATTTTCTGTTCTCTTATCAGAAGTCAGTAATGTATCTGGGCAAAACTCCGTACTTACCTCATAGCAATGAAAATCATAGTAAGTGCTTAAAACAGAGGTGGTCAAAAACTCTCGAATGCCCTCCAGTTTTCTCCGATCTCTTGAAGTCGCATAAAATACAACCGACAGATGATGTCCCTTAGGTATTCTTTCATCAGGATCAAAATAATACAAAAGATGGAAATATACTCCAGATGTTGAGCCAAGTCTGTGAAGTTGGCGCAGAAATACTCCATGCTTGTCCATAATGTCATCAACACTGGATCCATCTAACACACTATATTTTGTTAATGTCAGATCAGGTATTCTATCTACTGTAAATATGAGATAGTATGTTTGCTCTTCCATTCGCATTTTCCTTTCTGCCCCCAAACAAGGCCAATTTGCTTACCATGCTTCTTTCATTTCCTGAATAATTTTACTTATTTCTTCTGAAAACTCTTCCGCATTATTCTCTATTTCGACCACAGTATCTTCAAAATTCGTAGTCGCGTCTTCTAAGTCTCCACATAGACTTGTGCCATAATCAATCAACTCATGAGGTGGTTCAATCTCGATAGTTTGATTAACGTCATCCAGACTTCCTGAAACCTGTTTCGCTGCATCTTTTGCTTCCTGAATTACTACTGCATCATCATCATCTATGCACTCTAACGCATCAATAATACTCTTAAGAGAGTTCACGTCATAATCTCCCGCATTCTGAATCGAAGCAATATCTTCATCATCAATTTCTTCTAATCTTCCGATTAGTGGGGCTAAATGTTCATCTCTTTCCCTAAGCTTTTCCTCGCCCTGTTCAACTATTTCATTATGTTTTTCTTGAAGGTCAGCTATAGTTTCTCGAAGTCGGTTTTCTAATTTCCCCATATTTACCAATCTTCTTTCATGTTCTGAATGATATTATCAATCTGAGCATTAGACTGTTCCTGAATCTCTTCTCCACTTGTGGCAATATCATTGAATTCATTAGCACTTTCTTCGAATTTACTCTCCAGTCCTGCGCCAACATCGCCATAATTGCCATCCATTGCACTTGATTTGCTAACATCATCTTTTTCTCGACCTTCAAGGTCTTTCATTTCACTTACAGTGCTCTCCATTCTGCTATTCACTTCATTTTTTGGTGCTTCCATCTGACTCTCTGCAATCTGGTCTGCTATTTCTTTGCCTTGCTCCTTGCTATCCTCAATAGAAGCTTTATCATCATCATCAACACCCTCTAACGAATGGACGATTTCGATATTCCGATTTCTCTCTTCAAGAGACTGCTCAGCACCTTCATGAATTTCCTGATACTTATCCTGATTTTCTTTTACGCCTTCACGACCTTTATTTTTTAATTCACCCATGGTGTAACCTCCATTAATCTAAAGAAGGAGAGGGTAGGAGTGATATCACAACTTACCCTCTCCTTAATCCATCACTGATTCAAAGACTCACATACAGTTTCAAGCCACTCCCTGTCTGGCGACTGATATGGTCTGAAGCTTCTTGTATCATCGATTCGATTATTATATACAGCTGTATTTTCACCAAACTGACTAATATCATTCACGCCAACGAACTGTGAATAATCTTCTTTGGACATATCAAAAGCAATCTTCTGATAGAAGTAAGTGATAAGTTTTCGATCAGCAAAATCGAGTGCTTTAAAATCATCCTGCCAAAATACTGAATGTATTCCATTCTGTGCTCCCATTGTCAGAATCACTTCGATCATTTCCTTCATCGAATGTGTCGGTCCTTGATTTCTCGAAGACATCATACTCATAATGTCCTGTTTCTCCGCAGCCTTATCTTCAGATTTCAGGTCTTCAGCTCTCTGATAACCAAATACCATCAAATATTTGTTCTCGCTACTTACACTGCCCTGTGTATCCATAGATGCTGAATATAAATTCTGAATAGTATTTCTAATCTCACCAGGATTACTAATTGGTATATTCTTTACATACTTAGTTAGTAACTCTGCAGCCAATATATTGGGTGCATCAATGAAATAGTCATCTCTAAGCGGCTTGTAATTCAGAAAATAAATAAACGGTTCCTCTGGTGCCTTTTTATTGTGAGATACCCAATAGTTAATAGCCAAGCTGAGCATAGCAAACGCAAACATGCTTCTTGCCTTATCACTATCAGAACCAACCATCAACATGTTTGCATATTCATTTCTTACCAAATCCATGTTGAGATTATTTACAACACTAAGTGGCTCACCTAAATATAATCTTCCAGGAACCTTGCACGCTTCCATATCATAGTCTGTAAACTGATTGAAAATGCTATATTTGTTATCTTCAATATTAGAAAGGAGAATTCTTGTTTTATTATTGGAAAGCTTGCAAGTTCTTTCACTGACACCTTCCAGAATTTCACGATGTTTAGACGGGTCAATAAAAGCTACTCGGAAATGACTATTGTATTCCTTATTTCCTGCTTCCGAATTATAGATTGCACGTCCAGGATCATCAATTGAAATCTGATCCACATCCGAGCTACCATCTCCAAGTAGAAGGGATGCATCTGTCTTTGAACATTTCAAAACAATTCTTACCGCCATCTGATCATAAACAGACTTATCTAATCCCCCCACATTTGAATAACTCTGGGACGCAAGAATAATATGAACACCAAAAGCTCGACCCTGACGAACAATTCGCTCCATCATCTCTGCTGATTCTTTTCCAATCTTATCACTAGCATTTGAGAACAATTCATGGAATTCATCCATAATAACCAAAATTCTTGGCATCGGGGCTGCATTTGGCAATGCACGATAATCCTCAATACGATCAATTTTTCTTTCTTTTACACGTTTAAAGCGATCTGCTCTAATTTTCTGTTCTCTTTCAAGTGCTTTAAGAATGTTATATCCAAACTCACGTTCACTTTCAATCGCAACAACTTCAAACGAAGGAAGTTTGTAATCTGCATAAATCTTAAATTCCACACCACGTTTAAAGTCTACAAGATAAATTCTCAATTCATCCGGTCCATACTGCGAAAGTGCTTGAAGAATAATAGTATGTAACAAACTTGATTTACCAGATCCGGCAACGCCAGCAATCAAAGCATGATGACTGCCTCCGACTCCAAGAGTAAGATATTGAACCTCTTTAGCACCATGTAATCCTATTGGAATTCGAATTCCATTCTTTGTTGATGTCTCTTCTGGTTCCCTCTCATTCTCAGTTCTATTTACCTTGTCAATTCCAATGACTACCTTATCTGCAGATTTAATACCTTTTTTCAATATATCTATTATTTTATCCATATATTCAGCAGACGGCATTTCAATTCCACTCCACAAAAGTGGCTGTCCTTTTACGGTTCCTTTTGAACATGTAATTTTTTTTGCATCATCTGAATAATCAAACACCTGAAATCCATTTTCTATGTTTGTAACTAAAGGCTGGGAGCGTTCAGGGATTTTGCTAAACTGTGTTTCATTTCTATAAATTATAGTAAACACGCCACACTTTGGGCCAGAAGTAGAAATCTGTTCCAAAAGTCGCAATGATTGTTCAGACAGTCCTGCCGGAAAGTCCATAAGCATAATAATTTGATATGCTTCTGCGTTCTGCTCTGCCACTTTATTATACTCATAAATATTATCATATTTCCCCTGCAAACATCTTTGAGTAACATTTGAGATATGATCCGTCATAATCCTCAATTTATCCTCTATATCATTCGGAGAAGACCATATTTTTCCATTTATAACTTCACTTGTTCTATCATCTACATTAACGAGTCTTGTGAACATTGCAAAGCTCTCGCCCAAAGATACTGGATCAACAAAAGTAAAGTTTACTTTGCCAGGTGGAAGCATCATGAATAAACGCATTCCCATATTGCATGCATCACTCACAACCTTTCCTTTGGCAGTCCCGTTACACTTAAACAAATAATTGAATTTCTGACCAAACTGAGCACAATGAGGAATATATAATTTATTCTCCCCATACATAAAATAATAGTATCTGTCCAAAAATTCTTTTGTATAATCGCATAAATTCCATTCTGAAAGATCATATTCCAGAGTACTTATATAAAGATTCCGAGGCATTTCTGATACACACTCGTAATGATTATACGATGGTTCCAAAGAATACAAGCGAATGTACTCTTCTTCAAACTGCTCTGGCGAAAATTCCGTGCAAAAACGCTCGATAATTTTTCCCAATTGATTTTTTTTGCCAGAAATTGCTTCCACTTCTGTTACCCTAGTTTTTGCTCTTGATGATTTCTTTTGCTGTGCAAAGCTTGCAGACATCTCATTAAATTTTTCAAAAGATACATTCCATTCTTTTTCCATATCTCGATGAGCTTTTTCACCTGCAGCATTATATTCTTTACGAACACTATCCCTATTTCCACTAATATGAGATAAAATGTTTGTTTTTTCTTGAATTAAAATTTGTTCTGCATATCGACATGTACTGTAAAGCTTTGAACTAGCTATTGAAATTTCTTTTTTCCTTCCATCTCTGATTGCAATGTTTACAGCATATGACATTCCAAAAAAATCAATTTTTCCAGCAAGTAAGTCTTCAATTGAAATATTAACCGAATATGTTTGACCCGTTTTTATTGAATCATATACCTCCTTATTCGTAATAATACTTTCTGCACTTGTAAGCAATGACAATACTTCCTTACACTTCTGCAGACGTAAAAAATAGCTTCTCTTATCACTTACTTCTTTAGAAAAAATATTTTCAACATTATTGCAATATTCTGTTAAAACGTTTTTACTTTTGGATACTCTTAGGCTTTGCACCTGACTTAATCTGTTTTGAACTTCTTGCCATTCAAATTGTTCTTTAGATTCTCGCGATGATACCATGCTTTCAGACGCAGAAAGGGTAGATCTGATATCTTTATCCAGCGACCCTAACTTTGTCAAAAATTCCACAAATAATTCTGCTGTATATTCCATATAGCCGTACTCCTTCTGATTAATTATCAAACAAACCTTGAGTTTCTTTTACATCTCTAGAAGCCAATGTTAAACCTGCGTTACTCAAACTTTCTTCATATTTCTTAATTCCTAATAACGAGATTGTACTTTGAAAATCATAATTAGCCAAATTTCGTAATGCCAGTCGATGTCTTTTTTCTATATGCTCAATTTCTGAAACTGTAGATTTAATTCTGTTCTCATACGATTTTAAATCAGATAGTTTTGATGTAATCTTTAAATTAATTTCTTCTCGTTCTTGAACCTTATTATTAAATGTCTCTACCCAAGGTAACTGTTTTCTCATTAATTCAATCTCTTTTTTACTAGTATCTGATTGATTTAAGACATTCCCCAATCGAATCATATATTCGTTAAATTCCTCGGATGTGCACTCGTTAAGCTTGTAGCTTTGAGTCTTTATTTGAGCAGCCTCGCTTTTTGAATTATCCAATGCTATTTTATGCTCATTAAGCAAAAGTTTACATTCCTGTTCAATGACATGCATCTCTTGTTCCGTTTTTTCCAATTGTGTCCAAAGTTCAAAAAGTTCTTTACGTTTAACCTGAAGTTCTAAAGGAAACTCACTTTTGCATCTCATAATAGAAGTCGCAGCTTTTTCTTCATATTCATGAGTAATAATTGCTGATTCAAGAATAGTACGCACATTTCCAATCAAATTCTTAACGTTATCATATGTAGCTTTTTCAACAGACGTTCCATATCTATATGCATTATAAAAATCTCCTGAATCATCACAGTTTATCCCTTTTTGTATAAGTTCTGCATCGGTCTTACATCCATTTTTTGCTAACAATCGCATCCAAAAAACTTCAGAGCAGGTTGGCATCCACCGTAGCACAACTCGAGATTTTTCTATTAATTTTGCAAAATCTCCTGAGTCCAAAATAGTAGCTAACTGTGAATATTCCATATATGCATTTTCATGTACATCTGTCATTACATTCACAGTCCCAAATTTTGTCGAATCACCACAATATGGGCACTTATCAGCTTTATGAATCTTTTTTCCACATTTGTGACATGTAACAATTATCATTTAGTTTCTCCACCTTTCTGAACATCTTCCGCCATCGCATCAACTTTACCCATCAATTCAGCAGCTTTAGCCAATTCTGACAAAACAAGTTCCATTTGAGCATCTGCTTTATATGCACTGCTTACAAGCGGTAGAACATTTTTACAATTTGCTTCACAAGTATTACTTACATTTAATGCTTTCTGTTTCACTTCGCTTGCCCATTGAATTCTCTGTTTTCGCGCTGCTTCTGAATTTTCAGCTTCTCTCCTAGACTTCTCAGCATTGATTTCCTCTTTTGCTTTATAAATCCCATATACCATACCAACAACTGCCCCGCCAATAGTGCATATAAATAACAGTCCCCACATTCCGGACCAATCAAATACCATTGGTTTGTCGCAATCACACGTTAATATTGCACAACCCATATTAAATAGTTCAATACAAAACCCCACTACAAATAAACAAACTGCTCCGATAGCCCCTATAGCTGCTCCTTTTAATGTATATAAGATTGTCTTGCCCATTATAATCCTCCTTTTCGTTTAGAAATTATATATTGTCTTAGATATAAAAAGCCTAAGTTCATCCATATAAAAACTGATATACATTGGCTAAATGAAATACCATATATGAGTCCTCTTCTTATATCCCCTCTCAAATACTCGAACATAAATCTAAAGATACTATAGAAAATTAGATATCTTACTAATAGTTTTTTTTCTTTCCATCGATCGCTATTTAATGAATTTAAAAGATATAAAAAAAGCAAAAATTCAAATAATGCTTCTATAAGTTGAATAGGAAAACGCATATTTTCGTCAATATTCCCATTTATTATTGTTATATAATTTATTGATAGCACACCTTCATAAATTTTTCCAAAACAACATCCAGATAAAAAGCAACCTATCCTCGCTATTGAATGGAATAATGGTATGCATACAGCCAAAATATCTACGGCATATTTATCCAAGCAGTAACGTTTTGACTTTAAACACAACATATATACAATAAGTAAACCGAGCAATCCACCATAAAACACTATTCCTGTATCCAGCATTGTTTCTAAAGTCACTTTTTCCCCAGTTCCTATATTTCTATATATTCCGGTTAAAAATCCAAATATTTTGGCTCCTAATACCAGACCAAAAAGAGAAATCATCAAAATCTTCATACTTTGCGAGATATCATATCTTTTAGAATACATAAGAACAATATAAACAGATGTTGCAACAACAAATCCTGCAAATGCGCATAAAAAATATGCAGGTGTGCCGAATATCTGAAAATTCACACTATTAAAAGTTATCAGTATTTTCACCTCTATTCACAATATACTGTCTGAACAATTCTCTCAACAGAATCTAGCAGTTTATTTATATGATATTTTTCGTAGAGTATCCTACTCTGTGAATGGTTTTTATACCATTTTTCAACACGATATGCATTTATTTTACTGCTTAAATATATTTGCGTCAATGTGTTAATGTCCAAAAACGTATAAAATGAATAGCAATTTTTAAAAAAATTTGTTTTTTATTTCTCATAAGTCGTCAAAATGATAGTCGCAAATGAAAGGAGGCTATTTTATGCCTAAAAAAGGAGAAAACATATACAAAAGGAAAGACGGTAGATGGGAAGGACGATATATAAAAGCAAGGACTGACGAAGGGAAAATAGTATATGGATATGTGTATTCACGAACATATCGTGAAACAAAAATAAAGTTGAAGGAAAAAAGTTCAACCATTAATGTACGATTTGTCAAAAAACAAACTCCATTATTTTCTACCCTTGCTTCAGAATGGTATGAAAGTATTAAAGCGTACACCAAACTATCCACACAAAATAAATATCATAATTTATTAACCCTTTATGTTATTCCACAGTACGGAAAGCAAACTTTTGATACAATAACTTATGAATTAATAGAATCTCATTGCAGATTTTTATTGAAATCTGGTGAAAAAAAAGAGCAAGGATTATCCTCTAAAACTGTAAATGATGTTCTTTCAATAATTAGAAGTATCACAAAATTTGCTGTAAAAAAAGGAATTTATGTTGCCTATAATCCTAGAGCGTGTCTGAAAAACATTTTAAATTGTTTATTTTAACCAAATTAATATTGAGGCGATACAAATAAATCCCAAGTAGGTTGCAGCTAATTTGTCATAACGTGTAGCGATTCGTCGGAATGCTTTTAATTTCAGAAAATACTTTTCTACTAAATGGCGTTCTTTGTATAACCACCAATCACAATGACGTTCAAATTTAGCTCCCTTTCGGGATGGAATGGTTGGCTCTCCACCGCGGGCGTACACATAATCAAGTAATTTATTACTGTCATATCCTCGGTCAGCTAACACATTGCTTCCGTTTATTTCAATTTGATCGAGCAAAGGGATTGCATAATTGATATCATTACGCTGTCCCTCACTGATCATTAAATAAACTGGATATCCATAGGCATCTACTGTCGCATGGATTTTGGTACTGGCTCCTCCACGGCTATGCCCGATTTCATTTGAAGGCCCCCTTTTTTTGCACCGGCACTATGCTGGTGCGCCTGGATAATAGAAGCATCAATGGATAATTCTTCCAATTCTGCTTCAAGACTTAAAATACGGAAAATATTATCAAGGATACCATCATCGATCCATTTTCGGAATCGGCTATAGACAGTTTTCCATGAACCATAACGTTCAGGAAGATCGCGCCAAGGTGCTCCACTACGTGCAAGCCATACAATTCCATTCATAATGATACGATTGTCTTTCCTTGGACGTCCTTGTTTTCCAGTATTTTCAGGAGGTAATAAAGGTTCAATGCGAAGCCATTCTTCATCAGTCAACTCATATCGTCTCAACATAGTGAACACCCCTTTTTCTTTATTTTATCATGAAAAAGGGAAATAAAACATGCGTTTTGTGCAATTTTTATTTTTCAGACACGCTCTAGTGATATTCAAGTAAAACAAGATTCGAAACCAATACGAGTTTTAAATAAAATTGAACAAAAACAGCTTTGTATGTATATATTGAAAAATCCAGAACCTTGTAATATAGGAATTCTTGTATGTCTGTTTACGGGTTTACGGATTGGTGAAATTTGTGCTTTACGGTGGGAGGACATTTCTTTGTCGGAGCAAACGAGGGTGTAAAAATTCTTGTGTCTATGGAAAGTAAATCTTTCTGATAAGAAATAGATATGTAAAATTTTGCTGTCGAATTAATGATTATGCGGCTGTCGAATATATCTTTGTACTTACAGTATTGCCATGTAGGAAAATTATATACA
>NZ_JAJDMJ010000139.1:0-1004 GCF_020593585.1 Blautia sp. DFI.6.71 | reverse complement strand
GGCATTTTTTTGTTGTTAAAATAAAATATCTCCTCAAGGTTTATGGTAAAATAGAATTGCCTAGAAACTAATTAACCAATCCACCTAAAGGAGATATACCTACATGATAACATATAAACAGCTCACTTTGGCAGAAATTTTTGAAGATTGTCAAAATAAATTCGACAACGACAAATATCAGTTCCTTTCGCTTCTTGATGAAGCCATTGACCTTGATGAAATTATTCCTGTTTCTTTTATTTCTCATTTTTACGCCAGTACCGGAAGACCTCGCAAACATCAGCTTTATCCAATGCTTAAGGCACTTCTTATCCAGCGTATTTTCTCAATCCCGACGGACACACTCCTGATCGTATTTTTGAAATTTTCCCAGGAACTGCGTGATTTCTGCGGTTTTGATGTTGTTCCGGATGGTTCCAAATTTACACGTTTCAAACAGGATTTTTTATCGGACTTACAATCTATGTTCGATCATCTTGTTGATCTGACCGAACCGATCTGCCAAAGTCTTGATCCTGCCCTTGCTTCCATGACAATCTTTGATACCTCTGGCATTGAAGCATGGGTTACAGAAAATAACCCAAAATATGCCAACCGTATTATCAAGCAGCTAAAGGCTTTCAAAAAGTCCCATAACCTTGATGATTCCTATGATCCTTATAAAGCTGCTTATGGCTCTATGCCAACTCATGCGGCTTCCAATCAGGCAATCCAGCAGATGTACATCAATGGACATTTCTGTTACGCCTATAAATTTGGTATTATTACGAACGGGCTTGGTATTGTTCGTGACATCACTTTCTACAACAAGGACTTTCTAAAAAAACATCCTGATATCGTTGTAGGGAAGAAATCAGATTCACCGGATGAGGATAAATCCCTTGCCGATTCGAAAGCACTTCTTCCAGTTTTAATTGACTTTTTCCAGAAACATCCTTTAATAAATTCAAAGACGTTTCTTGGAGATGCTGCGTTTGATGCCATTAACATTTACAAATCCCTCT
>NZ_JAJDMJ010000138.1:0-1023 GCF_020593585.1 Blautia sp. DFI.6.71 | reverse complement strand
AGAGGAATGATTGTAGACCAATGTATTGAAGAGTATGGCAGTGGTTTAAACTATAACCGCAAAAAGTGGAATCAGCTGTTAGACGAAGTAATGGAACAGAAAATTAAAACCATCCTGGTTACACATAAAGACAGATTCATCAGATTTGGATATGACTGGTTTGAAAAATTCTGTATGAAGTTCAACACAACTATAGTGATAGTGAACAATGAAGAACTATCACCGAAAGAAGAACTTATACAGGATATTGTATCTATACTTCATGTTTTTTCCTGTAGATTGTACGGACTTCGTAAGTATAAAAAACAAATAGAAAGGGATGAAGAGATTGCTAAAGAGCTTCAAGACGGAAATCAATCCAACTGAAGAGCAGAAAGCCAGGATCCGCAGGACGATAGGAATTTGCCGATATGTCTATAACTTCTACCTTGGTCACAACAAAGCCCTGCATGATAATGGTGAAAAGTTTATGACTGGTAAGAGCTTTAGTTTATGGCTTAACAACGAATACATTCCGGATAATCCTGACAAAACATGGATCAGGGAAGTGTATTCAAAAGCCGTAAAAAAGTCTATCGAAGATGGATGTACTGCTTTTACAAGATTTTTTAAACATCAGAGTGATTTTCCTAAATTTAAAAAGAAAGGTAAATCTGATGTGAAAATGTATTTTGCCAGAAATAACCCAAAGGATTGTCAATGCGAAAGGCACAGACTTAAGATCCCAACCCTGGGCTGGGTGCGTATCAAAGAAAAAGGATATATCCCAACAACAAAGGATGGATATATGATCAGAAGTGGCACAGTGTCTGTTAAGGCTGGCAGATTTTATGTTTCTGTTCTTGTAGAGATCCCTGATGTCAATATCGACAATAACTCAAACGAGGGAATCGGTATAGACCTTGGACTAAAAGATCTTGCCATTGTCTCAAATGGAAAGACATACAGGAACATCAACAAATCGGCAGGATTAAAGAAACTTGAAAAACAACTGATCCGGGAACAGAGAAGTCTTTCCCGAAA
>NZ_JAJDMJ010000137.1:0-1058 GCF_020593585.1 Blautia sp. DFI.6.71 | reverse complement strand
AGATTTCCTGAATTCAGTAACAGATGATCAGAGTACAGGATTTCTGAATACATGGAATGAGTCATGGAATTACCGTGAAAAGATTTATATTTCTTATGATTCAACGAATAAAAACTGTCAGGCCGGGGATATAAAAATGGTTGAATTTGGGCATCCGAAAGTAGATATGGGAGAGCCGGTATTTAATTATGCAGTTGCGTATGATACTCATAATCAGGAACCATTATTTTATGAAAAATATCCAGGAAGTCTGAATGATATCTCCCAGCTTCAGTTCATGCTGGATAAAGCATCCGGATATGGTTATAAGAAGATCGGATTCATTCTGGACAGGGGATATTTCAGCTGCGAGAATATACAATATATGGATAAATGTGGGTATAGTTTTGTTATCATGGTGAAAGGGATGTCTGCCCTTGTGAATGAACTGATCCTGGAAAATAAAGGGACATTTGAAAATAAGCGGGTAAACAATATCTATGAATATGGAGTTTACGGAAAGACAATACGGCACAAACTGTATGCAAGTGATAAAAAAGAGCGTTATTTTCATCTGTATCATAGTATTTCCAAAGAAAGCGCAGAACGGATAGAGATTGAAAATCGGATCAACCAGATGACGCAGTATCTGAAAAAGTACCAGAATAAAGTAAAGGAATTCGGTCCTGGATTTGAGAAGTATTTTAACCTTCATTATGATGAAAAGAGCCAGGCTTTTATACTACCGGAAGAACGGTGCAGTGTGGTAGAAAGAGAACTGGATCTGGCAGGATATTTTTGTATCGTTACATCGGAAAAGATGAGTGCGAAGGAAGCAATCGAACTGTATAAGAGCAGGGATGTATCGGAGAAACTATTCCGCGGAGATAAATCATATTTGGGGAATAAGAGCATCCGGGTGTATTCAGAAGAATCAGCAAGAGCGAAGATATTTGTTGAATTTGTAGCCATGATAGTGCGCTGCAAGATGTATATAAAACTAAAAGAAGAAATGAAAAAACTGGATAAGAAACTGAACTATATGACTGTACCGGCGGCAATAAAAGAGCTGGAAAAAA
>NZ_JAJDMJ010000136.1:0-1062 GCF_020593585.1 Blautia sp. DFI.6.71 | reverse complement strand
AAAGAGGAGGGAACAAATGAAAAAATTCTATTCGTGGTATAAAAAACATATTACCGCAGCAATCTTTACCGGACTGATTCTGGGTATCATTACCGGTCTGTTTCTGGCAAACCGTTTCGAACCGGTTCTTACTGTCACAAGTCTTATCGGAAGCATTTACATGAATGCCCTGAACATGATGATCTTTCCACTGGTCTTCTGTTCCATTATCATGGGTATCTCCAGCATCGGTAATGCCCGCACAACCGGCAAGATCACAGCCGGTGCCATGATCTTTTTCCTGTGCACCACAGCCCTTGCCAGCCTGGCAGGACTGATCATCCCGCGGCTGATCCATCTCGGTGAGGGTGTTAAATTCGAGATGGCAACTTCCGACATCCAGGCAACTGAGATGACCAGCATTCTGGACACCATCAAAAACCTGATCCCATCCAACCCGGTTGCAGCTTTCGCAAACGGAAATATGCTTCAGGTACTTGTATTCGCAGTCATCGTAGGCTTCACACTTATCGCCATCGGCGAAAAGGGTACTGCACTTCTGAAAGTCATCGATTCCTGTAACGAAGTCTGTCTGAAAGTCATCAGCACAGTTATGTACTTCACACCTATCGGTGTATTCTGTACTATCGTTCCTGTTGTAGAAGCCAACGGTACAGAAACCATCATTTCACTGGCAACTCAGCTGATCATCCTGTATGTGGCATTCTTCGGATTTGCCCTGGTCATTTACGGCGGCTCCGTGAAATTCATCGGCAAAGAAAGCCCTGTGAAATTCTTCAAAGCAATGCTTCCTGCAGCTCTGAACGCATTCGGAACCTGTTCCAGTTCAGCGACCATTCCGATCAGCAAACAGCGTATGGAAGACGAAATGGGCGTATCCAACAAGATCACAAGTATTGCCATTCCTCTTGGCGCTACTGTAAACATGGATGCCGTATCCATCCTGATGTCATTCATGATCATGTTCTTCGCCAATGCATGCGGAATTAACGTAAGCATTTCCATGATGATCATAATCCTTCTGGCAAACGTACTCCTGTCAGTAGGAACCCCGGGAATCCC
>NZ_JAJDMJ010000134.1:0-1132 GCF_020593585.1 Blautia sp. DFI.6.71 | reverse complement strand
AACTAGCTGACTTAATCCCAATTCCTGGTAATTATGAACTTTGTGAAACTGGCGATATCTATGTCGGAAATGACTCTGTTACAATTAAAGTTAGAAAAATTGTTAAGACTAAAGATATTACTATCGTATATCAGAACAGAAAAGGAAAAATTATTAACGATAAAGATGTTATAACTGTTGATAAAAATGCTATTTCGGTTAATACTGGTGATTTAACAGCACCTAAAGGATATACTATTGCTATTACAGGTGATATTACTATTTCAAAAAATAATAAAGTTTATATCACCGTAGATCAGAATAAAAAAGCTGTAAGGATTATTTTTAAAGAATCAGATAAAGTGATTGATTCTTCTAAAGAAATTTCCGTAGTAGCTAATGCTAAATCTGTTAAACTGAGCAGAATAACTGCTCCTGCTGGATATCAGATTGTAACAACTAAGCCTAACTTAAAAATTTCTAAAAAGAATACAGTAACTGTTAAAGTTAAAAAATTAGGAAAAACAATCAAAGTGATTTACAGAGATACAACTAATGAAATAGTTGATACTAGAGAAATCGTTGTAGACAAAAAAGCTACTTCTATCAGTGCCAATAAAATTCCAGTACCAGTTGGGTACGAAATGTTGACAACTGGTTCTTGTTCTGTTAGAACTGGAAAGATTGATGTTTATGTAAAAAGATAATCTATTTGTGGGTATCATTCTAAAATAATTTATTTACATACTCTAAAGAAAGGACTGTCCTGAAAACATAATTCAGTGATACTCCATGAACAAATATCCTAAATGAGCTCGCCTTTTGGCGGGCTTATTTACTTTCTGTCATAGACGTTGCAAAAGTTGTGTGCTATATTGATTATATAAGAATATTTCCAAGGAGGATCTGAAGATTGAAAATGAGAAGTAGAGGGTATCCATTACCTTAATCGTAAGTAGGTAATCATCTGTATATTGACATTTTATAAAAGCCATCTGATACTGTTCCTGGCTGTCTGCCAGGTTCTCTATCAGATGGCTTGGTATTATTTTTTTAGTTTAGTACGGCAGTATTCCGGGACAACATTGGGGTCTGACCGTGCGTCCAGCAAAGGGTATATAGTCCGGTGGGTGGAAGCCCCATCAAATAAGCT
>NZ_JAJDMJ010000133.1:0-1186 GCF_020593585.1 Blautia sp. DFI.6.71 | reverse complement strand
AAGGTATATTAGAATGTAGAATTTACTTTTTCATTCAAGCTCTAACTCATCACTACTACAATATATTTATGGGTAATCCCCTTACTTCCAGTAAGGATTTATCCATCTCATTACTTAAACTGTTAGAATGTAGGATGCAATGGTATATCGACTTCATCACTTGGACCTCGCGTCCGTACTTTAGACTGATAACCGGCTCCTCATTCACAGTGTTCGTTTTATGCAGGTTGAATCACATTAGGTGCATTCGTGTCACACACAGTAGTTTGAACAGGTAATGAGTAAAACTGGTATTTATCCATTGTAATATTTTTTAAGGAGTGATAAATTTATGAACGCAGTAGGTATCGATGTTTCAAAAGGTAAAAGTATGGTTACAATTCTGAGACCATTTGGGGAGATTGTATCCTCTCCTTTTGAGATTAAGCACACATCCAGTGATATCCATTCACTTATTAAACTTATTCATTCTATCGAAGGTGAATCCCGGGTTGTAATGGAACATACCGGCCGCTACTACGAAGCACTTGCTCACCAGCTTTCAGCAGCAGATCTCTTTGTCAGTGCTGTTAATCCCAAGTTGGTCAAAGATTTTAATAACGATTCTCTTCGCAAAATCAAGTCCGACAAAGCTGATTCTGTCAAGATTGCCCGCTACGCTCTTGACAAATGGCAAAGTCTTGAACCGTATAGTATTACAGATGAATTACGCGCTCAGCTAAAGGTCATGAATCGTCAGTTCCATTTCTATGTGAAACAAAAAACGGCTATGAAAAATAATCTTATTGGCCTCATTGACCAGACCTATCCAAATGCAAATACTTATTTCAATAGTCCCACCCGCAGTGATGGTTCCCAGAAATGGGTTGATTTTGTCTCTACATACTGGCATGTAGATTGCATTCGTAAAATGTCTCTAAACGCTTTTGTTGAACATTATCAGAACTGGTGCAAGCGCAAAAAATATGCCTTCAATAAATCAAAAGCGGAAGAAATTTACACCAAAACAAAGGAACTTGTTCCAGTATTTCCTAAGAATGAAATAACCAAACATATCATCAGACAAGCTATCGATCAGCTCAACAGTACTTCCGTTACTGTCGAAACAATACGCACTCTCATGAACGAGACTGCCTCAAAGCTTCCTGAATACTCAATTGTCATGCAGTTTAAAGGGATTGGTCCA
>NZ_JAJDMJ010000132.1:0-1225 GCF_020593585.1 Blautia sp. DFI.6.71 | reverse complement strand
TGCAACTGATACAGATAAAGTTTTGCTTAATAAAACAATGTCTGTTTATTGTGATGCCTGTAATTATGTTTCAGATTATGTATTCCGCACACATGACCTAAAGCAGTTCTCACTCAATAAAATTTTGTACTCTACTCTAAGAGAAAAGTTCAGTCTCAAATCACAAATGGCGCAGTCTGTTTTTAAAACGGTTATCGCAAGATATAAGACCATTCTTGAAAATCAGAATGAATGGATAAAACCATCTTTTAAAAAACCTCAGTACGACCTGGTTTGGAACAGAGATTATTCTTTAACTCAAAACTGCTTTTCCGTCAATACGCTTAATGGTCGTGTGAAACTTCCTTATTTTGCTGAGGGTATGTCTAAGTATTTTAACCATTCTATTTACAAGTTTGGTACTGCCAAACTTGTAAATAAACATGGTAAATACTATCTGCATATACCAGTTACCTATGAGGTTGAAGAAAGTAATATTTCTGATATTTGTAATGTTGTAGGTATTGACAGAGGTATTAACTTTGTTGTTGCAACTTATGACAGTAAACATAAGTCTGGATTTGTTAGTGGTAAAGCTATTAAACAGAAACGGGCTAATTATTCCAGGCTTCGTAAAGAACTTCAAATGCGACATACGCCATCCTCAAGGCGAAGACTAAAAGCTATCGGTCAGCGAGAAAACCGTTGGATGCAGGATATTAACCATCAGGTATCGAAGGCACTCGCCACCGGTAATCCAAAGCATACTCTCTTTGTATTAGAAGATTTGACTGGTATTCGCAATGTTACAGAACGTGTCAAAACAAAAAAACGCTATGTTTCTGTATCATGGTCTTTTTATGACCTTGAGCAGAAGCTGATTTACAAAGCGAAGCAGAATCAATCTTCTGTAATAAAGGTGGATCCTCGTTATACCAGTCAATGCTGTCCTGCTTGTGGACATACTGAAAAGTCTAATCGTAATAAGAAAATACATTTGTTTACTTGCAAAAACTGCGGTTATACGTCTAATGATGACCGTATTGGAGCTATGAATCTGTATCGTATGGGAATAAACTATCTTGCTGATAGCCAAGTACCTAATACAGTTGTAACAGAGTAAACTCTGCTACAAAGGGTGCTGTCAACCACCCAATGATGTAACGCCACTTTAGGCAGCAATGCCTATTGGGGATAAAAGGTCGGAGGCGTAAGCCGTTACTACGACTGGGCAGTTACAAGCCCA
>NZ_JAJDMJ010000131.1:0-1267 GCF_020593585.1 Blautia sp. DFI.6.71 | reverse complement strand
TTGGCCAGGTTGTATCCGGTTATAGTTTAGAAACTAACCGGATGCAGTACTAGGTGTTCTTGGATTTGGCGTCGCTGTAGTTGGCTGTTTTCTAAAAGATAATCACTGATAACTTCTTGTTTGAAAAATTGAGAAAACGTAATATTGAACAAAAAGAAATGCACAGTTCTTAGCTTATCGTGAACTGTGCATTTTTGTAAATAAATACTTTTAATTAGCCGATTACGGCATCCTCTGCTGTAAAATGTTCCAGAGAGTTTTCTTTTACCTGAATGCAGATATAAGTAATTCCAGAAATATCGGATGCAAAAAACTGACGCTTTGCAGCAGGTGTGATTTTTAGCCAGTCTCCAGTTGAAAGGCTAATTTCTTCTCCATCAATTATGGCTTTGCCGTTACCTGAAAGAATTCCATAGATTTCTTCATTTTCTTTATGAGAATGAACAAATGGGACATTTGCTCCTGCAGGTAGTTCGTTTAAACTGATTTCTGCACCTGTTAAAGACAACTTTTCATGCAGCTCAATTCGGTTTTCCTTTCCAATAGTTGTTTTTGTGTAATTTGCCATAATAACCTCCATAGTTAATTTGTAGTTTCTGGTTGCTTGGTATTAGTATAGTGTGAGACACATACAAAAACAAGTACGCACCTTTTTGTAACTGTACACTCAAAAATGAATGTGTTACAATAGACTCGGAGGTGAGAATTATGCGAGCAAAAGAAGAATTACCGGAATGCCCAGTTGCAACAGCAGTATCTCTTATCGGAGGAAAATGGAAACTGCTGATTTTGCGTAACTTAAAAGAGCGTCCATGGAGATTCAATGAGCTACAACGAAGTATAGATGGTATTTCACAAAAGGTTTTGACAGATAGTTTAAGACAAATGATGAGTGATGGGCTGGCATATCGCCACGATTACCATGAGCAGCCACCGAAAGTTGAATACGGCTTAACGGAACTCGGAACAAAAATGCTTCCAATTGTTAATTCACTTGCTGACTTTGGTAACTACTATAAATCAATTATTGAACAGAATTAAGGACGTTAGTATTTGAAAAGCTTGAACAATTCCAGTTTGGAGAATTGAAAAAAAACGGAATTTACCTATTAAGACATATAAACTGTTGACAATAAAGCTCCTATATAGTATGTTTTTAATAAACTACTATATAGGAGCTTTTGCATGGAAATGAATGGAGGATTTCTTGTTACCAAAATAAAACAGCTTGGAGACCGGATTTTCGAGAAGATTCTCAGTGAAAAGA
>NZ_JAJDMJ010000130.1:0-1272 GCF_020593585.1 Blautia sp. DFI.6.71 | reverse complement strand
GTGCGTCCAGCAAAGGGTATATAGTCCGGTGGGTGGAAGCCCCATCAAATAAGCTGTTAACCACAGCATTTGAAGCGAGTCTTGAGTCTGTTACGGTAACGTGCAGGCTAAGCGTAGACAGCAAGATAGCAGGGATAGCTATGGAGCACCGAAATCCCAAAGTATCAGAGGGTCGACACCGTGGTCAGGGTGGAAGACAATATATGCACTTATCGTTATGGTGAGATTTTGCATGCCTCTGCGGTGTTGTTGAAACTATTCATGTCAGACAGGGACTATATGTCAACTGGAGAGGACCTGCATTTTCTTTTCAGAGTGTGTAAATGAAAAGTATGTCCGCCAACCAAAAGAAGAAAGACAAACGAAGTGCAGGTAGTCGGAGGCCCGAACAGTACCGGTGAAGGTATGAACAAAATAAATACTGGAGGGAAGTCGAGAGAGAACTGTGCCTCGCAGTTCTGGCCTGCGAAACTATATCAAAGAGGAAACATTAGCTATACACAGAGATAGGGGAACTAATGGAAACGAAATTGGCGAGAATATCACAATTATCAAAAGAAAACCCAGATATGGTCTTTACATCACTGGGGCATCTTATCAATAAGGAGATGCTTGAGAACTGTCATGTCCAGATGGATGGAACGAAAGCCGTAGGAATAGATGGAGTTACCAAAGAAGAATACGGAAGAAATCTGGAAGAAAATCTAGAAGCCCTTATAGAAAGTCTGAAGAAGAAATCCTATAAGCCTAAACCAGCAAGACTGGTAGAAATACCAAAGGACAATGGGAAGATGCGGCCACTTAGTATCTACTGTTATGAAGACAAGCTGGTACAGGAAGCACTGCGCAGGATACTGGAAGCAGTATTCGAGCCAATGTTTTATGATGAGATGATGGGATTCAGACCCAACAGGGGCTGCCATAAAGCAATCCGCAAACTAAACATAATGCTGGAAAGGAAACCGACGAATTATGTTCTGGATGCGGATATAAAAGGATTCTTCCAGCATCTTGACCATGAATGGATTGTGCGTTTTATAGAATCAAGGATTAAAGACCCGAATATCATCCGCCTTGTCAGACGAATGCTGAAAGCAGGAATTATGAATAACTATGAATTTGAAGCAACAGAGGAAGGAAGTGGACAAGGTTCCGTCTGCTCTCCGATAATTTCCTGTATCTATATGCACTATGTGCTGATATGGTGGTTCAGAGAGGTGGTAACGCCGATGTTAAAGGGATATGCAGGTCTGGTGGTCTATGCTGATGATT